>CAZUYG010000311.1:0-4989 GCA_964624265.1 uncultured Candidatus Odyssella sp. | reverse complement strand
GTCGTCGACCCGGCCTCGAACTGGCCGCTGTTCGCCGAGAAGGCGCGCGAGCTGATCCAGGTGCAGAAGGTGGCGGTGGTGTTCGGCTGCTGGACCTCGGTGTCGCGCAAATCCGTGCTGCCGGTGTTCGAAGAGCTGAACGGCCTCCTCTTCTATCCGGTGCAGTATGAAGGCGAGGAATCCTCGCGCAACGTGTTCTACACCGGCGCCGCGCCGAACCAGCAGGCGATCCCGGCGGTCGAATACCTGATGAGCAAGGACGGCGGCGAGGCCAAGCGCTGGGTTCTGCTCGGCACCGACTACGTCTATCCGCGCACGACGAACAAGATCCTGCGCGCCTTCCTGAAGTCGAAGGGCGTGGCCGAAGCCGACATCATGGAAGAGTACACGCCGTTCGGCCATTCGGACTGGCAGACGATCGTGCGCCGCGTGAAGCAGTTCGCGTCGCAGGGCAAGAAGACCGCCGTCGTCTCGACGATCAACGGCGACGCCAACGTGCCGTTCTACAAGGAGCTCGGCAACCAGGGCATCAAGGCGACCGACATCCCGGTCGTCGCGTTCTCGGTCGGCGAAGAAGAGCTCGCCGGCATCGACACGAAGCCCCTGCTCGGCCATCTCGCCGCCTGGAACTACTTCCAGTCGGTGAAGAACCCGACCAACGCGGCGTTCGTCGCGCAGTGGAAGGCGTTCATCAAGAACCCGAAGCGCGTCACCAACGATCCGATGGAGGCGCACTACATCGGCTTCAAGATGTGGGCGCAGGCGGTGCAGCAGGCCGGCTCGACGAACGTCGATGCCGTGCGCCAGGCGATGTACGGCCAGAAGGTGAAGTCGCCCTCCGGCTACGACATCACGATGCACACGAACCATCACCTCGCGAAGCCGGTGATGATCGGCGAGATCAAGCCGGATGGGCAGTTCGACATCGTGTGGCAGACCAAGGGCCCGATCGTGGCCGAGGCCTGGAGCCCGCACATCGCCGAGAACAAGGGCAAGGTGGCCGACTGGACCTATCCGTGGGTCTGCGGCAACTGCACGAAGCCCAAGTTCTAAACTGACGATCGACTGACGAGACCGGCCCGCTTGGGAGACCGGGCGGGCCGGTCGCTTCCCGAAAAGAACACAAGCAGGGGCGGGAATAATCGATGCGTGCCGGATGCCTTCGCGCGTTCGCGCTTCTCCTGATCGTCGTGATGGCGGCCGCCGGACGGGACGCGAGGGCCGACGCCTTCACCGACGCGCTCGCCGGCTTCACCAAGGACAGCTACTCCGACACGATCGCCGCGGTCGAGAAGCTCTCGACGCTGGGCGACCCCCGCGCCGCTCCCGTGCTCCGCGCGCTCGGCGGCGGAACCCTCTACATCCGCAAGTCCGACCAGGCCGTCGTTTACGCGCGCGACGAGGGCGGCAAGTCGCTGGGCACCGAGGCCGCGAGCGGCAAGGACATCGGCGAGATCAAGAGCGACCAGTTCGACGCGGTCCGCGTGAACAACCGCGTGCGCGCGGCGGTGCAGGCCGCGCTCGGCACGTTCGATCTCGTCCATCCCGAGGCCAAGACGCGCATCGCGGCGGCGCGCGCGCTGTTCCAGAGCCCCGACGCGAAGAACATTCCGCTGCTCGAGAAATCGCTCGAGAAGGAAACCGATCCGGCCGCCAAGGCGGAAAAAGAGCTGGCGCTCGCGGCCTCGCGCCTGATGAGCGACAAGCCCGAGGTTCGCCTCGCCGGCGTGGCCTTCCTCAAGACCGTCGCCATTCCCGAGGTGCGCAATCTCCTCCTGCGCGTGGCCGGCCAGGCCGAGAAGGGCAGCCCGCTGCACACGGCGGCGACCGAGGCGATCGCCTCGATGGACTCGCAGATCCGCCTCGCGCGCAACGCCGAGATCTTCTTTCAGGGCCTTTCGCTCGGCTCGGTGCTGCTGCTGGCCGCGATCGGCCTCGCCATCACCTTCGGCGTGATGGGCGTCATCAACATGGCGCACGGCGAGATGGTGATGCTGGGCGCTTACACGACCTTCGTCGTGCAGCAGATCATCCGCGCCTGGATGCCGGAGCTGATGGAAGTCTCGGTGCTGATCGCGGTTCCGATGGCGTTCCTGGTTTCGGGCGCGGTCGGCGTCGGGCTCGAGCGCGGCGTGATCCGCCATCTCTACGGACGGCCGATCGAGACGCTGCTGATGACCTGGGGCGTCAGCATGATCCTGCAGCAGGCGGTGCGCACCGCGTTCGGCTCCACCAACCGCGAAGTGACGAGCCCCTCCTGGATGTCGGGCACGATGGAAATCGCCTCGGGCATCGCGCTCACGCAGAACCGCGTCGTCATCATCCTGTTCGGCCTCATCGTGTTCGGCCTCGTGGTTCTCGTCACCAAGAAGACGTGGTTCGGCCTGCAGATGCGCGCCGTGACGCAGAACCGCGCGATGGCGGCCTCGATGGGCATCCGCACGGGCCGCGTCGACGCGATGACGTTCGGCCTCGGCTCGGGCATCGCCGGCATGGCCGGCGTGGCGCTGGCGCAGATCGACAACGTCAGCCCCAATCTCGGCCAGGGTTATATCGTGGACAGCTTCATGGTCGTGGTGTTCGGCGGCGTCGGCAATCTGCTCGGCTTGCTGCTCGGCTCCTCGATCCTCGGCGTCGTCAACAAGTTCCTCGAGCCCTTCGCCGGCGCCGTGCTCGGGAAGATCTTCGTCCTCGTCGCGATCATCGTGTTCATCCAGTTCCGGCCGCGCGGCCTGTTCGCGCTCAAGGGCCGGGCGGCGGAGGCCTAGAACGCGATGTCGGCTCCCCTCAACCGTTCGCTCGGCAAGGCGCTCGTCTCGGGCGCGCGCCCCTACATCCTGCTCGCGATCGCGGTGCTCGCGGTGCTGCCGCTGCTCAACCTGTTCGTTCCGCAAAGCTCGCCGCTCTACCTGCCCGATTTCGCCATCAAGCTGATCGGCAAGTGGCTGTGCTTCGCGATCCTGGCGCTCGCGCTCGATCTCGTCTGGGGCTATGTCGGCATTCTCTCGCTCGGCCACGGCGCCTTCTTCGCGCTCGGCGGCTATGCGATGGGCATGTATCTCATGCGCGCGATCGGCGACCGCGGCGTCTACAAGAACCCGATCCTGCCAGACTTCATGGTGTTCCTGAACTGGAAGGAGCTGCCGTGGTACTGGTGGGGCTTCGACAGCTTCGCCTGGGCGCTGCTGATGATCGTCGCCGTGCCCGGCCTGCTCGGCTTCGTGTTCGGCTGGCTCGCCTTCCGCTCGCGCATCACCGGCGTCTACCTGTCGATCATCACGCAGGCGATGACCTTCGCGCTGATGCTCGCCTTCTTCCGCAACGACATGGGCTTCGGCGGCAACAACGGGCTGACCGATTTCAAGGACATCCTCGGCTTTCCGCTCAACACCGACGCGACGCGCGCCGGCCTCTACTGGGCCTCGCTGATCGCGCTGATCCTCACGTTCCTGCTCTGCCGCATGGTCGTCCAGAGCAAGCTCGGCCGCGTGCTGACGGCGGTGCGCGACGCCGAATCGCGCGTGCGCTTCCTCGGCTACTCGGTCACGAACTACAAGCTGTTCGCGTTCGTGCTGTCGGCGATGATCGCCGGCGTGGCGGGCGCGCTCTACGTGCCGCAGGTCGGCATCATCAACCCCTCCGAGTTCTCGCCCGCCTCCTCGATCGAGGCCGTGATCTGGGTGGCGGTCGGCGGCCGCGGCTCGCTCATCGGCGCGATCCTCGGCGCCTTCGTCGTCAACGGCGCCAAGAGCTGGCTCACTTCGGCGGCGCCGGAATACTGGCTGTTCATCCTCGGCGGCATTTTCGTCGCCGTGACGCTGTTCCTGCCGCGCGGCCTCATCGGCCTGCTCGGCCGAAAGGGCAACGGCCCGCGCGTCACGAAGCCGTCGATCGGCAATCTCTCGGCGATGCTCGGCACGGCTCCGCCGGAGCCGAAGGAGCAGAAGCCATGAACGCGCCGAAGCCCGTTCTCTATCTCGACGACGTGACCGTGAGCTTCGACGGGTTCAAAGCGCTGAACTCGCTTTCGTTCGTCGTCGAGCCCGGCGAGCTGCGCACGATCATCGGGCCCAACGGCGCCGGCAAGACGACGATGATGGACGTGATCACCGGCAAGACGCGGCCCGACAAGGGCACCGCGTTCTTCAAGGGCGTGCACGATCTCACGAAGCTCAGCGAAGAGAGCATCGCCAATCTCGGCATCGGGCGGAAATTCCAGCGCCCGACGGTGTTCGATCATCACACGGTGTTCGAGAATCTCGAGCTGGCGCTGAAGGCCGACCGCCGCGCCTTCAAGACGCTGTTCGCGCGCCTCAACGGAACGCAGAAAGACCGCATCGAGGCGGTGATGGAGCAGATCGGCCTCGCCGCGCGCGCGCGCGACCTCGCCGGCGCGCTTTCGCACGGCCAGCGCCAGTGGCTCGAGATCGGCATGCTGCTGATGCAGGACCCCGAGCTGCTGCTGGTCGACGAGCCGGTGGCCGGCATGACCGACCACGAGACCGCCGAGACCGCGACCTTGCTGAAGCAGATCGCGGGCACGCGCTCGGTCGTCGTCGTCGAGCACGACATGGAGTTCGTGCGCGCGCTGGCGACGAAGGTCACGGTGCTGCACGAAGGCTCGGTGCTGTCCGAAGGCACCGTCGACCACGTGCAGAACGATCAGAAAGTCATCGAAGTGTATCTGGGGCGCTGACGTGCTCGCGGTCGACAACCTCCACCTCTATTACGGCGCCAGCCACTGCCTGCGCGGCGTTTCGCTGAAGGCCATCAAGGGCGAGATCACCTGCCTGCTCGGCCGCAACGGCGTCGGCAAGACGAGCCTGCTGCGCACGATCATGGGCCAGCGCTCGCCGCGCTCCGGCAAGATCCTGTGGGAGGACAAGCCGCTCGACGGCCTCTCGCCGTCGGACCGCGCGCGCCGCGGCATCGGTTTCGTGCCGCAGGGGCGCGAGATCTTCCCGCTGCTGACGGTCGAGGAGAACCTCA
>CAZUYG010000310.1:0-5020 GCA_964624265.1 uncultured Candidatus Odyssella sp. | reverse complement strand
CGGGCGCAGAAGACTGCCGACATGGTCGGCTCGAAAAAACGGCCTGCTCATCGAATTCCTCTCATTGTCGTCCGCGCTTTCGCGGGGACGACAAGGCCTGGAGCTCACTTCCCATCCCACACGCCTCGCGGCACCAGCACGTTGCCGTCGAACAGACGCCGCGCGGTGCGCAGCAGCGCGGCGCGCTTGATCTCGATGCCGCGCGCGCCCTGCACGGTCTCGAGCTGCACCGTGAATTCGCCGGTCGGGTGCTCGACCGAAAGCACTTTCGTCGTACCGCCGGGCACGGTTGCGATTCCCTCGGTGGCGGATCCGGGCAATACGCAGGCCGTGGCGACCGAGACGGCGCCGAGCACGCCGATCGCCTCATGGCAGACATGCGGAATGAAGGTGCGCGTGGCGATCGCGCCGCCGTCGCGCGGGGGCGCCACCAAGGTCATCTTGGGCACCACCTTCTTGGCCACGTCGCCGAGCTTCATCATCGGCCCGGCCTTGAGGCGGATCGCCTCGATGCGCGCCTTGGCCTCGGCGTCGGCGTTGAGCGCCGCCGGCGTCTCGTAGCCGGTGCGGCCCACGTCTTTCGCCGCGAACACGACGACGGGCATGCCGTTGTCGATGCAGGTGACGGGCACGCCCTCGATCATGTTGCGCGCGTTGCCGGTGGGCAGCAGCGCGCCGCACGAGGACCCGGCAATGCCCTCGAAATCGAGCAGGATCGGCGCGGAGGTGCCGGGCACGCCGGCGATGCGCGTCTCGCCCTCGTAGCTCACCTCGCCGCCGGGCGTCTTCACCGTCGCGGTGCAGAGCGACTTGGTGTTCACCATGTAGATGCGCACGCGCGTTTCGCCCGCCGCCGGCCTCACGAGGCCGGCCTCGATCGCGAAAGGCCCGACACCCGCGAGAATGTTTCCGCAGGTGGGCGACACGTCGACCTTCGGCTCGTTCACAACCACCTGCGCGAACAGGTAGTCGATGTCCGCATCGGCGCGCTGCGAGGGCGAGACGATCGCCACCTTGCTGGTCAGCGGATGCGCGCCGCCCATGCCGTCGATCTGCCGCGCGTCGGGCGAGCCCATCGCGGCGAGCAGAACGCGGTCGCGCGCGGCGGCGTCGGGCGGCAGGTCGCGCGCGAGGAAATAGGCACCCTTCGAGGTGCCGCCGCGCATCATCACACAGGGGATTTTCGTCTGGCCGGCCATGGTCAACGGGTCCGCGGGAAGCGCATCGAAGCGCAGGCAATGTGCCTTATATCGCCGTCATTGCCCATCCTGCCACTTCTCCTTCGGCGCGCAGTGTGCCCATATGCGCCGCAACCCGACCGACCGACGCGGCCCGCCATGATCATCGATTGCCACGGCCACTACACGACGGCGCCCGAGGCGCACCAGCTCTTCCGCAAGGCGCAGCTTGCCCATTTCGCGAAGCCGTCCGGCGCCGCGCCGAAGCCGGCCGCGATCGGCGACGACGAGATCCGCGAATCGATCGAGGGCAACCAGCTCCGGCTGCTCAAGGAGCGCGGGGCGGACCTGACGCTGTTCTCGCCGCGGGCTTCGGCGATGGCGCATCACGAAGGCGACGAGGCCGTCTCGCAATCGTGGACGCGCGCCTGCAACGACCTCATCAAGCGCGTCGTCGATCTCTATCCGGCGAATTTCGCCGCGGTCTGCCAGCTGCCCCAATCGCCGGGCGCGCCGATCGCCCACTCGGTCGCGGAGCTCAAGCGCTGCGTGCTGGAGATGGGCTTCGTCGGCTGCAACCTCAACCCCGATCCCTCGGGCGGGCACTGGACCGCGAAGCCGCTGACCGACCGCTCCTGGTATCCGTTCTACGAGGCGATGGTCGAGCTCGACGTGCCGGCGATGATCCACGTGTCGAGCAGCTGCAACGCGAATTTCCACGCCACCGGCGCGCACTACATCAACGCCGACACCACGGCGTTCATGCAGTTCATCGAGGGCGACCTGTTCAAGGATTTCCCGACCCTGCGCTTCGTGATCCCGCATGGCGGCGGCGCGGTGCCCTATCACTGGGGGCGCTATCGCGGGCTCGCCGACATGCTGAAGCGGCCGCCGCTGGCCGGCCACGTGATGAAGAACGTGTTCTTCGACACCTGCGTCTATCACCAGCCGGGCATCGACCTGCTGTTCGAGGTCATCGGCATCGACAACATCCTGTTCGGGTCCGAAATGGTCGGCGCGGTGCGCGGCATCGACCCCGAGACCGGGCACTATTTCGACGATACGAAGCGCTACGTCGATGCGCTCGACATTCCGGACGGGGACAAGCGCAAGGTGTTCGAGCTGAATGCGCGCCGCGTCTACCCGCGCCTCGACAAGGCGCTGAAGGCGGCCGGGCGGTAGGCGCCTGCCCACCCGGACCGGCGCGCGCTTCCGCGCGGTTCCTTAACGCCGGAAATCGCACTAATCTTGCCTTCCGTCGCAAGCAGGGCGTTGGAAGCATGACGACCGGACGCAACGACCGCGCGGAGGCGCGCCGATGAGCATCGCCGAACGCGGACTCGCGGTACGCCACATCGAGCGCGCCGAACGCAGCCAGATCGCGGCGCTCGCGGACATGGGCGTCTCCACCGTGCACGAGGCGCAGGCGCGCCTGGGCCTCATGAAGCCCTATATGCGGCCGATCTGGCCCGGCGCGCGCATTGCCGGAAGCGCCGTCACGGCGCTCTGCGCGCCCGGCGACAACTGGATGATCCACGTCGCCATCGAAATGCTGCGCGCGGGCGACATCCTCGTCGTCGCCGTCACCAGCGATTGCACCGACGGCTATTTCGGCGAACTGCTCGCCACCTCGCTGCAGGCGCACGGCGCGCGCGGCATCGTGCTCGATTGCGGCTGCCGCGACGTGCGCGAGCTGACCGAGATGAAGTTCCCGGTCTGGTCGCGCGCGGTCTCGGCGCAGGGCACCATCAAGGGCACGGTCGGCGCGGTGAACATCCCCGTGGTCTGCGCCGGCGCGTCGGTCGTTCCCGGCGACGTGATCGTGGCCGACGACGACGGCGTCGTCGTGGTGCCGCGCGAAACGGCGGGCAAGGTCATCGAGGCGGGCCACGCGCGCCTCGCGCGCGAAGAAGCCCGGCGGAAGCGGCTCGCGGCCGGCGAACTCGGCATCGACATGGACGGCGCGCGGCCCGAGCTCGAGAAGAAGGGCTTGAAATACGTGGAGGGGCCGGTCGCATGGCGCCGGCCGCCGCAGGGATGACGATGGACACCAAGAAGCAAGCGGACATCCGGCCGCGCTGGGAGACCGAGGTCGAGATCCTGCCGATCAAGAGCCGGCTGATCGATTTCGAGCATCCGCCGGCGGGCACCTATCTCGTGACCGGACACCGCGCGCAGCGCGGCTACCGGCTCTCGAAATTCTGCATGTCGTTCATGAAGCCCGACGTGCGCGCGAAGTGGAAAGAAGACTCCGAAGGTTACATGCGCGATTTCGGGCTCACCGACTACGAGCAGAGCCTGATCCGCGAGCAGAACTGGATCGGCATGATCCGCTACGGCATCAGCCCGTTCATGATCTTCAAGCTTTCCGCCGCGTTCGGCGTCGGCCAGAACCGCACCGGCGCCGCGATGCGGGGCGAGAGCTACGAGGACTTCATGAAGACGCGCAACGTGAAGGACGCATCGTGATGGCCCAGGGCCGCATCATCGGCGGGCTCGGCTCGCCGCACGCGCCGTCGATCGGCGTCGCCTACAACACCGGCAAGCACGACGCGCCCGCCTGGAAGCCCCTGTTCGACGGCTACTGGCCGATGCAGCGCTGGCTCGAGGCCAAGAAGCCCGACCTCATCATCATCATCGCCAACGACCACGCGAACTCGTTCTTCTTCGATCGCTACCCGACCTTCGCGATGAGCGTCGCGGCCGAGCACGAGATCGCCGACGAGGGCTGGGGCAAGTGGCCGCTGCCGCCGGTGCCGGGCCATTCGGAATTCGCGTGGCAGCTCGCGCACTCGCTGGTCGATCAGGAATTCGACATGGCGGTGTGCCAGGAATTCCCGCTCGATCATGGGTGCCTCACGCCGCTCACCTGCTTCTTTCCGCCCGAGAAGCGCTGGTCGGTGCCGGTCATCCCGATCATCGTCAACGTGCTGCAGCCGCCGATCCCCTCCGCCCGGCGCTGCTACAATCTCGGCCGCGCGATCCGCCGCACGGTCGAGGCGTGGCCCAAAAAGCTCGACGTGGTCATGGTCGGCACCGGCGGGCTTTCGCACCAGCTCGGCGGCGAGCGCTTCGGCTTCAACGACACGAAGTGGGACAACGAGTTCCTCGATCTCGTCGAAACCGATCCCGAGCGCCTCGCGCGCATGACGCACCAGGAATTCATGGAAAAGGGCGGGGCCGACAGCGTCGAAGAGATCATGTGGCTCGTCATGCGCGGCGCGCTCTCGCCGAAGGTGCGGCGCGTCCACCGCAACTACTACCTGCCGATGGTCACCGGCTTCGCGCAGGTGATCTTCGAGGATCTCGGCGGCGAGGCCGGGGCGCTCAAGGCCGCCTGAGCCGACCGCCATGGCCCAGGTTCCGTTCCTGCTGCTGCCCGGCCTGATGTGCGACCGCGCGGTGTGGGCCGACACGATCGCGGCGCTGCCCGCGGGCCCGGACGCCGTCGTGCCCGATTACGGCGAGGCGGATACGCTCTCGCTGATGGCCGAGCGCGCTTTGGCCGTGGCGCCGCCGCGCTTCGCCGTGGCGGGCCATTCGATGGGCGGGCGTGTCGCGCTCGAGATTTTCCGCCGCGCGCCCGAGCGCGTCGCCGGGCTGGCGCTGCTCGATACGAATTACACGCCGCGCGCCGCCGGCGAGGCGGGCGCGCGCGAGGAGCGCGAGCGACTGGAGCTGCTGGCGATCGCCCGGCGCTCCGGCACGCGCGCGATGGCCGAGAACTGGGTCAAGGGCATGGTGCATCCGAGCCGTCTCGCCGATGCGGGCCTGATCGGCGCGATCCTCGACATGTTCGCGCGCAAATCGGCCGATGTCTTCGCGGCGCAGATCCGCGCGCT
>CAZUYG010000309.1:0-5041 GCA_964624265.1 uncultured Candidatus Odyssella sp. | reverse complement strand
GCCAGCACGCCGAAACCGCCGAGCGCGCCCCACACATAGGGCCACCAGGATTGCGCGTTCACGCCTTTTTCCCCTCTTCGGCGGGCTCGGGCACGGGCTCGGCGCCGAGCGAGCGGACGAGCGCGAGGAGCTCGCCATGCGCCTGTTCCAGGCTCGCCGGATCGGTGCCGCGCAGCACCAGGCTCGTGCCGAAACGGCCGGCCCGGTAGAACGGATAGCTGCCCATGTCGATCGCCGGATATTTCTTTTGCAGCGCCGCGAAACCGTCGGCGATGACGCCTTCGGCGAGATGGACGCTGACCGTGCGCGACTGGATCGGCGCGCCGCCGACGAGGCGATTGCGCAGCGTGTCGGTCATCGCGCGCATGATCGAGGGCACGCCGGCGAGCACGAACACGTTTCCGATCTGGAAGCCCGGCGCGATACTGACCGCGTTTTCGATGACCGAGCCGCCCTCGGGGATGTAGCACATCTTCTGCCGGGCGGCGTTGAACTCGCCGGGCTTGTAGACCGCCTCCATCTTGCGGAACGTCTCCTGGTGCACGACCAGCTTCACGCCGAAAGCCTTGGCGATCGCTTCGGCGGTGATGTCGTCGTGGGTCGGCCCGATGCCGCCGGTGGTGAACACGTAATCGAACGCCGCGCGCACCGCGTTGATCGTTCCGACGATCGTTTCCTCGATGTCGGGAATGACGCGGACCTCGCGCAGCCGCACGCCCCATTCCCCCAGCTTCTTCGCGAGGTATTGCAGGTTCGCGTCCTGCGTACGGCCGGACAGGATCTCGTTGCCGATGATGACGAGGCAGGCGGTGTATTCGGATTTGGACGGCGAAGCGGCGCTCATGAAGACTCCGGTATTCGGACGGACGGCGGGAGCATAGCGGTCCGCCGCGCCGGGGCAATCGGCGGCGGGCGGGGCCGGCCCGTTAGGCCCCTCGAAACCATAGCTGCGGCGCTTCCCCCGGCTGCCGGCGCCGCTATGCTGGAGCGCCATGACGAAGGCGAATCCCATCCCGTCGGCCGCCGGTTCAGCCCAGGCGCTCCAGGTCATCATCGACAACCTGTCGCAAGGCCTGCTGGTGCTGGACGCGGAGCTTCGTGCCGTCGCCTACAATCCCACATTCCGCACGCTGTTCGACCTGCCGGAAGAGATTCTGCGCGCGTCTCCGCCGCTCGCGTCGATCATCCGCTATCAGGCCCAGCGCGGCGACTACGGCCCCGGCGACATCGGCGAGCAGATCGCGCGCCGCGTCGGCCTGTTCGAACGCCGCCTCCCGTTCCAGCGCGAAATCGAGCGGCCCGGCCGGCAGGCGGTCGAACTGCGCTGCAACACGACCCCGGACGGCTGGCTCGTTCTCACCTTCACCGACGTGAGCGAGCGGCGCCTGCGCGAGAAGGAAACCGCCGCCGCCGCGGCGGCGCTGCGCGCGATTCTCGACAACATGGCGCAGGGGCTGATGCTGCTGGACCGCGATCTGCGCATCGTCGCCTACAATCCGATGCTGCTGAAAATCATGGACCTGCCCGGGCCGCTGCTCGAAACCAAGCCGCCGCTCGCCGACGTGGTGCGGCTCAGCGTGGCGCGCGGCGACTTCGGCCCGGGTGACGTCGACGGCCTGGTCGCGGACCGGCTCGCGGTCTATCGCCACGGCGTGCCGTTCCGGCAGGAAATCCAGCGCCCGGACGGCCGCATCGTCGAGCTGCGCGCGAATCGGACGCCGGAGGGTGCCATCGTCACCACGTTCACCGACGTGACGGATCTGCGCCTCGCCGAGCAGCACGCGCTCGCGGCCCGGGACGCGGCGCAGGCCGCGAGCCGCGCCAAATCGGACTTTCTCGCCAATATGAGCCACGAGCTGCGCACGCCGCTCAACGCGATCATCGGCTATTCCGAGGCGATCGTGGCGCGCCTGTTCGGCCCCATCGGCGCGCGCTATGCGGAGTATGCCAGCGACATCAATGCGAGCGGGCAGCATCTATTGGAAATCATCGGCGACCTGCTCGACCTCTCCAAGATCGAGGCCGGCCGCATGGAAATCACCGAGGAACGGCTCGACCTTCGCGCGCTCGCCGAGGAATCGCTCCACATGATGCGCGAGCGCGCGCAGCGCGCCGGCCTCACGATGGCGCTCGATTGCGCCGCGCGCGACACGGCGGTTACCGGCGATGCGCGCGCGATCCGCCAGATCCTGCTCAACCTCGTCTCCAACGCGATCAAGTTTACCGCCGCCGGAGGCAGCGTGACGGCCTCCATCGCCGACACCGCGGAGGGCGGCCTCGTGCTCGCCGTGGCCGATACCGGCATCGGCATGGCCGCGCACGAAATTCCGAAGGCGCTCGAGCCGTTCGGCCAGATTTCCGGGCCGATGAGCCGCCGCCACCAGGGCACCGGGCTCGGCCTGCCGCTCGTGCGGTCCTTCGCCGACCTGCATCAGGCGGCGATGGCGATCGAGAGCCGCCCCGGAATCGGCACGCGCGTCTCGATCACGTTTCCAGCCGCGCGCCGTCCGCCGCCGCCGGAGCAGCGCGCGCAGGCCTGAGGGCTACGGCAGGAGTGACGCCGCCGCGGACGCGACGAGGAGCACCGCGAAGCTTACATTGATGATGCGCGCGCTCTTGGGCGCGCGCAGCAGGCCGCCGAGCGTGGCGCCGAACAGCATCCAGGCCGCGTTGACGAGGACGATGACGCCGGTAAGCGCCGCGATCTTGAATGCCGCATCGACATCGGGCCGCTCCGCCACGCGCCCCGCGCTGGAATAGACGGCGCCGATCGCGGCATAGGCCTTTGGATTCGCGATTGCGAGCAACAGGCCGCCGGCCAGACGCGGCCGCTTCGTCTCGGGCCTTACTTCGGCGAGCGGCGGCGCCGTGGCGATCCGCCATGCAAGATAGAGGATATAGGCCGCCGCCGCTGCGATCAGCGCCGGCGCGGCGCCGGGAACGGCGAGGATCATGCCGGTGACGCCGCTGGCGACCAGCAGCAGCACCACCGCCGTCCCGGCAACGATCCCGGCCAGGTAGGGCAGTCCGCGGCGGGCGCCGAAGGCGGCGCCGGTCGCGGCAAGGCTCATCGTCGCCGGTCCGGGGCTGCCCATCAGCGGCAGTGCCGCCAGCAGGAGAAGCAGCAGAGGCTCGATTGACCACATCGCGTCGGCGTTCAATTCTGGTGCCGCGGAACGAGCGGCGGCAAATGCAGCGAAGCGCACCCGGAGCCGAAGGTCTTGAACGATCGTGCGGACGCGCGGGCGCGGACTGGCTGCGCGCGGCCCCGCCGGCACCGGGCATCGAGCGGATCGAGGCGTTCTTCCGCGGCCGCGCCTATGCCCCGCACCGGCACGACACCTATGCGATCGGCTACACGATGGCGGGCGTCCAATGCTTCGACTATGGCGGCGGCGCGCGCGAGAGCCTGCCCGGCCAGATCGTCGCCCTGCACCCCGACGAGCGGCATGATGGGCGCGCCGGCACCGATGCCGGCTTTCATTACCGCATGCTCTACGTCGAACCGGTCCTGCTCGCCGCGGCGCTCGGCGGCCGTGCCATTCCGTTCGTTCGCGGCGGCGTTTCGACAGATCCGCGCCTGCGCCGTGCCGTGCAGCGGGCGCTCGAAGACTTCGCCGACCCGGTCGAGGAATTGCGCCGGACGGAGATTCTCGGCTCCCTCGCCCGCGCCCTCGTGGCGGTCACGGGCGGGGCCGAGCCTGCACGCCCCGCCCTCGACCTGCCGGCGCTCTCCCGCGCCCGCGCGGTTCTCAGCGCGCCGCACGGCCGTGCGCCCGGCAACGGCGCGCTGGAGCACGCGAGCGGGCTCGACCGCTGGTCGCTCGCGCGCCAGTTCCGCGCCGCGTACGGGACCAGCCCCTATCGCTATTTCGTCATGCGGCGCCTGGAGCGGACGCGTGCGCTGATCCGGGCCGGCATGCCGCTGGCCGAAGCCGCGCTGGCGGCCGGCTTCGCCGATCAAAGCCACATGACGCGCCAATTCACGCGCGCCTACGGCCTGCCGCCGGGACGCTGGGCCGCGCTCGCCGCGGCGGCCTGACCCGCCCCCTTGCCGCGGGCAGGGCCAATCGCTACCTAACGGCCCGGAGCCTCAGACAAGCTACCCGACCCAATGCAAATCGCCGAAATATCAGACCGCCGGCGCCGCCGGACCCAGCAGGTCAAGCTGCACGACGCGCGCGAATTCGAAGGCATGCGCCGCGCCGGGCACCTGGCCGCGGCGACGCTCGATTTCATCGATCCGTATGTGCGCCCCGGCGTCACCACCGGCGAGCTCGACCGGCTGTGCCACGATTTCATCGTCCAGCGCGGCGCGATTCCGGCGCCGCTCGGCTATCGCGGATTTCCGAAGAGCATCTGCACTTCGGTGAACCACGTCGTGTGCCACGGCATCCCCGACGAGCGGAAGGTGCTGGCCGCGGGCGACATCCTCAACATCGACATCACCGTGATCCTCGACGGCTGGCACGGCGACACCAGCCGCATGTTCACGGTGGGCGACGTCGGCGTGCGCGCGAAGAGGCTCATCGACGTCACCTACGAGGCCATGATGCGCGGCATCAAGGCGGTGAAGCCGGGTGCCACGCTCGGCGACATCGGCCATGCGATCCAGGCCTTCGTCGAGGGCCACCGCTTCGCCGTGGTCGAGGATTTCTGCGGACACGGGCTGGGCACGGTATTCCACGATGCTCCCTCGGTGCTCCATTACGGCCGGCCGGGCGAAGACCTCGAACTGCGCGAAGGCATGTTCTTCACGATCGAGCCGATGGTGAATGCCGGGCGCAAGGAAACGAAGATCCTCGCCGACGGCTGGACGGCCGTGACGCGCGACAAGAGCCTCTCGGCGCAGTTCGAGCATTCGATCGGCGTAACGGCGCAGGGCTGCGAAATATTCACGCTCTCGCCGCAAGGCCTGCACCGCCCCGCCTTCGCCTGATCGCCGCACGGCTCGCGATCGGGGTTTGCCTCCGGAGGGCGCAAACGGAGCGCCAGACGAGCCGGCCGCCACGTCTCGTGCGGCACGGAGATTCAACTCTGA
>CAZUYG010000308.1:0-5042 GCA_964624265.1 uncultured Candidatus Odyssella sp. | reverse complement strand
GCGCCGGCGTCACCTACGCCCAGCTCGCCGCGGACCGCGCGATCGCCGCCGCCCTGCCCGATCTCGCGACGGCGTGGCGCGGCGTCGCCAATGTGCGCGTGCGCCACGCGGCGACGATCGGCGGCAATCTGATGGCCGGCAATCCGCTCTACGACATGTTGCCGGCGCTGATGGCGCTCGATGCGACGCTGGTTTTCGCCGATGCGAAAGGCGCGCTGCAGGCAGCACCGTCCGCCGCCGCACATTGGCCCGACGGCCTGCTCGCCTTCATCGACATTCCGCTCGTCGCCGAGCGGCGCTTTCTGTTCGAGCGCGGCTACAAGCCCGTGATTAGTGTCGCGGTCGCCGCCGCCGGCGGCACGGCGCGCGCGGCGTTCGGCTGCGCATTCGAGCGCGCGCTCGTGCGCGAATTCACGTTCGATGGCGATGCCGACGCCATCGCGGCGGGCATTGCGCGCGACTTGCCCGAGCCGTCATCGGATTGGATCGCGAGCGGCGCCTATCGGCGGAAGCTCGCGGGCGTTCTGCTCAAGCGTCAATTGCGCGCGTTGGCCCGATCATGAGCGCACCCGAGTCCATCGCGATCGCTCTGACGCTGAACGGCCGCGCGCTGACGGCGAGCGTGGCGCCGCAGATGCTGCTCGCCGATCTGCTGCGCGACCAGTGCGGCCTGACCGGCACCAAGATCGGCTGCGATCAGGCGACCTGCGGCGCCTGCACCGTGCTCGTCGACGGCGCGCCGATGGCCGCCTGTTCCACCTTCGCGTGGCAGGCGGACGGCGCCGTGGTGACGACGATCGAGGGCCTTGCCGCGAACGGCGCGCTCGATCCGGTGCAGGAGGCGTTCAAGGCCAGGAGCGCGTTCCAGTGCGGCTATTGCACGCCGGGCATGATTCTGTCGGCCAAGGCGCTGCTGGCGCAGAATCCGGCGCCCGACCGCGCGGCGATCCGCGACTGGCTTTCGGCCAATGTGTGCCGCTGCACCGGCTACCAGATGATCGTCGAGGCGGTCGAAGACGCGGCGCGACGCCTGCGCGAGGCGACGCGATGAGCGCGATCGGGAATCCCGCCCCGCGCGTCGACGCCGATCTCAAGGTGACCGGCGCCGCGCGCTACACGGTGGATCTCGTGCTGCCGCGCATGCTGCACGCGAAGGTGCTGCGCTCGCCGCACGCACATGCGCGCGTGGCGCACATCGATGCGCGCCGCGCCGCCGCGATGCCGGGCGTGGCCGCGGTCGTCACGCGCGACGATCTCAAAGGGCTCAACCCCACCTACGGCTATTTCATCAAGGACCAGCCGATCGTCGCCCTCGACAAGGTGCGCTACATCGGCGACATGGTCGCCGCCGTCGCCGCCGAGACCGAGGAGCAGGCGGTGCGCGCGCTCGAAGCGATCGAGGTGCGCTACGAGCCGCTCGCCACCGTCGCCACCATCGAAGAGGCGCTCGCGCCCGGCGCGCCCGCGCTGTTCGAGACGCCGCCGATGGGCATCGTGCCCGCCTACGGCACCGGCGCCTCGGGCTTCAAGGATCCGGCCAAGAACGTCTGCTATCGCTTCTGCTACACGCATGGCGACGCGGCCGAGTTCGCGCGCGCGGATCATGTTTTCACGGACGAATTCCGCTTCTCGCGGATGCAGCACTATCATCTCGAGCCGTTCGTGACGCTGGCGCACGTCGAGGCCGGGCATATCGAGCTGTGGTCGAGCTGCCAGAACCCGTTTGCCCTGCGCAAAGAGCTCGCGCGCGTCTTCAACCATCCCGAACAGAACATCCGCGTGCACGTGCCGTTCATCGGCGCGGGCTACGGCGCCAAGAACAATTGCAAGACCGAGCCGATCGCCGTGCTGCTCGCGAAGCTTTCCGGCCGGCCGGTGCGATTCTGCATGACGATGGAGGAGAATTTCCTCACGCAGAGCCAGCACGCGGCGGTCCTGCGCCTCGAAACGGGCGTGACCAAGGACGGCCGCTTCGTCGCGCGGCGCAGCGAAATCCTGCTCGACGCCGGCGCCTATTCCGACGCCTCGCCGCTCGTCGCCGAGAAGGCCGGCTATCGCATCAACGGGCCCTATCGCTGGGATTTCATCGATTCGCGCTGCGACTGCGTGATGACGAACACGACGCCGGCCGGGCCTTTCCGCGGCTTCGGCGGCACGCAGGCGAGCTGGGCCTCGGAGAGCCAGGTGGACATGATCGCCCGCCGGCTCGGCATCGATCCGGTGACGCTGCGCAAGAAGAATCTGCTGAAGCTCGGCGAAGCCTATGTGCCCGGCGAGAGCGGCATGGACAGCGACATGGCCGAAGGCCTCGATCTCGTCTGCCGCGAGATCGGCTACGGGCGCGGCGAAAAGGCCAAGGGGCGCGGCATCGGCATCGCGATCGGCTTCAAGGATTCGGGCGGCGTCAACAAGCCGGCCGAAGCGCAGGTGAAGGCGACGACGACCGGCGGCATCATCGTGAATTGCGGCACGACCGAGATCGGCCAGGGCATCCAGACCGCGTTCACGCGCGTCGTCGCCGAGCTGTTCGCCTGCCCGCCCGCGCGCGTCTCCTACGCGCCGATCAACACCGACGTGACGCCGTTCGACCAGGGCACCAACGCCAGCTCGGCCATCGTCGTGATGGGCCAGGCACTGGAGCGCGCGGCGCGCGACTGCATCGCCCGCATCCTCGATTTCGCTGCGTCGCAGTTGAACTGCAAGCCGGGCGATCTGCGGCTCGAGAACTGGGCGGTGATCAAGGACAACCAGGCGCACCCGCTGGCGCCGCTGATCATGCGCCATTTCGGCGGCACCGGCTTCGAATTCGTCGGCCGCGGCTTCTTCAAGCCGGAGACCGACCATCACGCGCCGCTCGAAGCGAAGTGCGTTTCCTGGGAGATCGGCTGGGGCGCCGCCGAAGTCGAAGTGGACGAAGAGACCGGCCGCGTCGTGGTGAGGAAGCTCGTCGTCAGCGGCGATGCCGGCCGCGCGATCCACAAGGATGCCTGCCGCGGCCAGGACGAGGGCGCGGCGATGATGGGCCTCGGCCAGGCGCTGTTCGAGACGATGCGCTACGATGGCCCCGTGCTCGCCAACATCGCCGCCGCGAAATACCGCGTGCCGCTGGCGACCGACCTGCCCGAGAACTTCCGCGCCGTGACGCAGGAACAGGGCCACGGCCCGGGCCCGTTCGGCGCCAAGGGCATGGGCGAGGCCGGCATGCTGCCGGTCGCCGCCGCGATCGCCAATGCGATCGAAGACGCGGTGGGCGTGCGCATCGCCTCGCTGCCGCTCTCGCCGGAGAAAGTGCTCGCAGCGCTCGAAGCGAAAAAGCGGCGCGGCTAAATTGCGCATCATGCGCGGTCGCGACAAGATCGCATGATTGCACCCGCCGCTGTCGAAGAGGATTGACATGGAAGCATCGCTGGTTGCCCTGCTCGCCGCGGCGGTCGGACTTGGCGCGGGCGCGTTCTTCGCGTGGTTCGCGATGCGGCAAGCGGCGGCCGGCGCGTACGAACGCGGAAAAGGCGAGATTTCGGTCGAGCTGGCCACGGTCAGGGAGCGCGTCCGGACGCTCGAGGAGGAGAAGGCCAGCCACGAGGTCTTCAAGCGCGAGGCCGCGGCGTGGCGCGATCAGCTCGAGGAAGCCGGCCGCGACCGCGCGCGCCTCTCCGAGCGGGCCTCCCTGATTCCCGGCATGGAAGAGAAAGCCGCCAAGACGGACCGGGCGCTGGCCGAGGCCTTGGCGCAGGTCGTCGAACTGCGCGAAGCCAATGGGCGCATCGAAGCGGAATTGGCCGCGGCGAAAGGCGCCGCCGTAAAGCTCGGCGGCGAGCTCGAGAGCGAGAAGTCGCGGCGCGAGGCGGTCGATGCCGAGCTGTCCGATCTCCGTAGCCGTTCGGCGGCGCTTGCCAAGGAGCTCGAGGGCGAGCGCAGCCAGGCCGCCGAGAAGATCCAGCTCCTGTCCGAAGCGCGCCAGTCTCTGGTCGACCAGTTCAAGGCCCTGGCGGGCGAGATTCTCGAGGAGAAGTCGAAGCGCTTCACCGAGCAGAACCAGACCAATCTCGGCCAGCTGCTCGATCCGCTGAAAGCGAAGCTCGCCGAGTTCCAGACCAAGGTCGAGACCGTCTACGACAACGAGACGCGCGACCGGACATCGCTCAAGGTGCAGGTGCAGCAGCTTTTCGAGCTCAATCAGACTTTGAGCCAGGATGCCAAGAATCTGACGCGCGCGCTGACCACGTCGGGCAAGACGCAGGGCGATTGGGGCCAGCTCGTCTTGGAGCGCGTGCTCGAGAAGGCCGGGCTGCGCAAGGGCGAGGAATTCGAGATCCAGGTCAGCCATACGCGCGAGGACGGATCGCGCGTGCAGCCCGACGTCGTGATCCACCTTCCCGAGGAGCGCCACCTCGTCATCGACGCGAAAGCATCCCTGGTCGCGTTCCAGGAGTTCGATACCGCCGAAGACGATGCGGGCCGGCAGGAGGCGCTGCGCCGTCACCTGCAGTCGATCCGCACGCACATGAACGGGTTGGCGGCCAAGAACTACCACACGCTCTACGGCCTGAAGTCGCTGGATTTCGTGATCATGTTCGTGCCGATCGAGCCCGCCTTTCTGCTGGCGGTGACGAACGACCGCGACCTGTTCGCCGATGCGTGGCAGCGCAACGTGATCCTCGTGAGCCCGTCCACCCTGCTGTTCGTCGTCCGCACCGTCGCGCATCTGTGGCGGCAGGAGGCGCAGGGCCGCAACGCGCAGGACATCGCCCGGCGCGGCGCCGAGCTCTACGACCGCCTCGTCGGCTTCGTCGAGGATCTCGAGAAGGTCGGCGAGAGGCTGCAGCAGGCGCAGGACAGCTTCGTCGCCGCGCGCGACAAGCTGTCGAAGAACAGGGGGAACGTGATCCGGCAGGCGGAAATGCTGCGGCAGCTCGGCGTGAAACCGTCGAAGACCCTGCCGCAGAAATTGTCCGAAAGCGCGGCCGATGGCGAAGTGGCGGCGGCCCCTGCGCTGCCTGCGGCCTAAGCTGCGTCCAGTCTAGAAGCGCTCAGAATCGACG
>CAZUYG010000307.1:0-5046 GCA_964624265.1 uncultured Candidatus Odyssella sp. | reverse complement strand
CGCCGACGGCGACGTTGTCGAGGACTTTCACGACGTAGTCCGCGCGAATGCCCAGCTGGTGCAAGCGCGCCGGGAACGGCACGCCGAACGGCTCGACCGCCGCGCCCGAGCCGACGACGCCGTTGTAGCGCCAGTAGGGCGTGACCGCGAGCGTCGCTTCCTTGAGGATCGCTTCCGTGAAGACGAAGCGCGGATAGACTTCGACGAAGACGCCGTCGCGCGACGTGAGGTGCCGCCCGAGCATCTGGTACCCGCCGCGCACGACGACGCCGCGGAACGGGCCGGCATCGTCGACCTCGAAATTCAGCCCGACGGTGGGCTCGCCGTAGAACGTGCGGCGCGCGAGCCAGGAGTAGGACATGCCCGCGAACACGTGCACGCGCCGATAGTTGTCGAACGGAATCACCGGTCCCGTGCGGAAGCCGGCGCTCCCGACGTCGAGATCCCTGAACTCGAGATACTTGGCCGCGACGACGTCGCCCTCGGTCCGCCAGCGGATGCCGAAGATCGGGCGCTCGTCGGACACGCTGAAGCGCGCCGTGCCCGAGTAGTCGTCGGTCAGGCTGTTGGACAGATTGGCGTGGCGCGGGTTGGTCTGATACGCCCCGCCGATCGACAGCGTCGCGCGCAGGGTGCTCGGCTCGAGCTGGCGCAGCACACGTGCGCGCCCCGCGATCGCCTCCGCATTGCCCGGATCGCGCGAAAGCACACGCTCGTAGGCCGCGAGCGCCTTACGCAGTTCGCCGCGTTCGATCGAAAGACGCGCGTAGCGGAAATTCGGCCCGGGCGCCGAAGGGTCCAGCATCACCTCATCGAAGACGCGGCGGTATTCCGGGTCCGACTGCGCGATCGCCGGCGCCGCGCTTGCCACGAACGCCACCGCCACTGCCCATCGCGCAACAACACTCACGTTCGATCCCATGCGCCCCAACTCTTCCCCGGTAACCTTTGATTAGTAATATATCTCAACGACAAGAAACGCCAGAGTTAACGCCAAGTCTAGACGCGGTTTTGCACTGCAAATCGATCGGAATTCCCGGCCGATTCGCCAATTCGTGGTTAACCGCGGCGAAGACGGGTTACTTCCGCTCGATCAGCTCGATCTTGTAGCCGTCGGGATCCTCGACGAACGCGATCACCGCGCCGCCGTGCTTCATCGGGCCGGCCGGGCGCGGAATCTTGACGCCGGCGGCGGCGAGACGCTCGCAGGTCTTGTAGATGTCGCGCACGCCGAGCGCCATGTGGCCGAAGGCCGAGCCGAGCACGTAAGGCTCTTTCTGATCCCAATTGTGCGTCAGCTCGATGACCGAGGTATCGTCCTCGTCGCCATAGCCGACGAACGCCAGCGTGAAGCGCCCGCTTTCGTAGTCTTTCCGCCGGATCAGGTTCATGCCGAGCTGGCCGCAGTAGAAAGCGATCGACTTTTCGAGATCGAGCACGCGGATCATCGTGTGCAGCATGCGCATGCCCGCGGTGTCGGCGGGGGGCGTGGCCGGCTGGGTTTCAATCTTGTCCGGTGCCATGGGTCTTTCTCCATTGGGCGATGACGTCGAGAATCGTTCGGGCGGCGATGCGGCTCGGGCGCTCGCCGCCGACCGAGAGAAGCTGGACCGCTTCGCGGATGCCCGCAAGCTGCTCGGCGCGCGCGGCCCGATCCTTCATCAGCCGTTCGACGGCACCGGCAAGCGCTTCCGGCGTCGCGAAGTGCTGGAGATACTCCGGCAGCACCGCGCGGTCGAGCACGAGGTTCACCGCGGAGACGAATCGCAGCCACTTGGTTTTCAGAACGAAACGAAAGAGCTGCGCCGAAACCGGGTTCACGCGGTACATGACGACGGTGGGCAGTCCGGCGAAGCTGGTTTCGGTCGTGACCGTGCCCGACGCGGCGAGCGCGACGTCGGCGGCAGCGAAGGCCGCATATTTCTGCGCCGAATCGCGCAACACGTGGACCGGCACGGCCCATCGGCGCGCCTCAGCGTCCACCCGCTCCGCCACCGCCGGCACCGTTGGCAGGATGCAAACCAGTCCGGGCAAGCGGCCGGCCAGCAGCGCCACCGTTTTGCCGAACAGCTCGATATGGCGGCGGATTTCGCCGCGGCGGCTGCCCGGCAGCGCGCAGAGCACCGGCGCATCGGGCGCGATGCCGAGCCGCGCGCGTAGCGCGGCGCCCTCGGGCGCGGCTTCGTCCGCGCGGCCCGCCCGCTCCGCCGCCAGGTGCCCAACGAACGTGTTGGGCAATCCGAACCTGTCGAAAAAGCGCGCTTCGAACGGGAAGATCGTCAGCAGATGCGTGAGGTATTGCGCGACGGTGCGCGCGCGCCACGGCTTCCAGGCCCACACCGTGGGCGCCACGTATTGGATGATCGGGAACGGCGCGCCCTTGAGCTTCTTGCCGATGCGCTTCGAGAAGCCCTGCGCGTCGATCGTCACGAGCGCGTCGGGCCGGCGCGTGCGAATGTCCTCCACCGTTTCGCGGATTCGGGCGAGCAGCTTCGGCAGCTTCGGGACGACCTCGAAGCCCATCAGCGACAGCTCCGACATCGGGAACAGCGTCGCGAGCCCTTCGGCCTGCATGCGCTCGCCGCCGATGCCGGCGAAGCGGACGGCGCCGCCGGTCGCCTCCTTCAGCGCCTGCATGAGATTGGCGCCCAGCAGATCGCCGGACGGTTCGCCGGCAGTGAGATAGACGAGCGGGCCGCTTGCGCTCATGGCGCGCGCATCACGATTTTTTTCGAACCGGCGGCGCCTCGCCTTGCGGCGCTAGGCCGACGACGAAGACGCCGAGCGCGTCGGCGCGGGCCGAAACTTTGGCGCGGTCGATGACGAGAGCGCCGCCCGCCTCCACCGCGATGCCGCGCAGCCCCGCCTTCGCGGCCGCTTCGATGGTCTCGACCCCCACGCCGGGAAGGTCGATGCGGCGCTCCTGCCCGGGCTTCGGCGCTTTCACGAGAACGCCGCCCGGCCCCTTGCGCTGCAGCGCGCCGGCGCGCGCCACGAGCGCGTCGGTGCCCTCGATTGCCTCGAGGCCGAGCACCACGCCCTGCTGCACGACGGCGGCCTGGCCGACGTCGAGCGCGCCGATCGCCTTGGCCGCCTGCATGGCGCGCGCGATGTCGATCCGCGCCTGGCGATCCGGCTTGATGCGGCCGTAGACGCCCTCCGCCGCAAGCAGGCCCTTCACCAGCTCGTGCGGGCCGACGACCTTGACCCCTTCGCCCTCGAATTCGCGGACGATCGCGCGCAGCAGGCCATCGTCGCCCAGCGCGCGCACGGTCGCCTTCACGATCACCTTGAGCGCGCGCCAATCGGGCCGCAGCTCCTTGAGCGAGGGCCGGCGCACCTTGCCGACGAACACCACTTCCTGCGGATCGAACTCGCGCAGGATTTTCTCGCCCTTGGCCGCGGCGCCCATGCGGCACCAGGCGTGCGGCACGCCTTCGAGCGCGGCGGGTTCGGCCTGGCCTTCCAGCGCCAGCACGAAATGGGGACGCCCCGCCTCGCGGCAGGCCTGGACGATGATTCCAGGCAACGCGCCGCCGCCGGCGATGATCGCAAGCCTAGACAGGGGCTTGCCGGCCGGTGGTGGGGAGGCAGATGCTGCGGCTCGCGTCGGCACGGATGAATTCGACGATTTCCATGACCGCTTCGTGGTCGCGGTACATTTCGGCCACGTCTTCGACGCGCTCTTTTAACGTGCCCTCTTCCGCGAACAAGAGCCGGTAGGCGGTGCGCAACGTGTGGATCTGCTCGCGCGCGATCCCGCGCCGCTTCAGGCCGACGAGATTGAGGCCCGCCAGAGTCGCGCGGTTGTTGAACAGCGGATAGGCCATGCCGTAGGGGATGACGTCTTCGGCCACGCCGCACGCGCCCGTGATCATCGCGTAGCGGCCGATCCGCACGAACTGATGGATCGCGCAATTGCCGCCGAAGACGGCGAAGTCGCCGACCGCGACGTGGCCGCCGAGCACCGCGTTGTTGGCCATGACGACGTTGTTGCCCACATGGCAGTCGTGCGCGACATGGCTGTTGACCATGAAGAAACCGCGGTCGCCCACGCGCGTGATCCCGCCGCCCTGGGCGGTGCCGGTATTCATCGTAACGTGTTCGCGGATCACGTTGTCTGCGCCGATCTCGAGCCGCGTGGGCTCGCCGGCGTATTTGAGGTGCTGCGGCCCCTGGCCGAGCGAGGCAAACGGATACACCTTCGAGCGCGGACCGATGCGCGTGTGCCCGTCGACGACGACATGCGACGCGAGCGAAACACCCTCCTCGAGCACGACGTTTCCGCCGACGATGCAATAGGGGCCGATCGAAACGCCGGCGCCGAGCGCGGCCCCGGGCGCCACGATGGCGGTCGCGTGGATCGCGGTCATCAGCGCTCGACGATCATCGCCGTGTAGGTTGCATCGGCGACGACCTTGTCGCCGACGCGGCATTCGCCGCGGAATTTCCAGACGAGCCGGCGCGCGTGAACCTTCTCCACATGGATCATCACCTGATCGCCGGGCCGCACCGGCTGGCGAAAGCGCGCATCCTCGATCGACATGAAATAGACGAGCTTGCCGTGCATCTCGTCGCCGAGAGTCTCGACAACGAGCGCGCCGGCCGTCTGCGCCATCGCCTCGATCAGCAGAACGCCGGGCATGATCGGCTCGCCCGGGAAATGGCCCTGGAAGTGCGGCTCGTTGACCGAGACGTTCTTGAGGCCGACGGCGCGCTCGCCCAGCACCATCTCCACCATCCGGTCCACCATGAGGAACGGATAGCGGTGCGGCAGCAGCGTCATTACGCGGGCGATGTCCCCGCTCTTGGCGGTCTGGGCCGGCGGCTCGGTGGTCATGGACAGAACAGGCGGCGGCGCTCCACGGCCGGGAACGCCGCCTTTCAGCTCAGTTGGTTTTCTTGGGCGCGGCCGGCGGCTTCTTGTCCGGCGCGGCCGGGATCGCCGGGGTTTCGGGGGTGCCCGGGTCCGCCTTCGGCGGGAACTCGAATTTCACCTGCACCTGCGACTTGTCGAGCCGCTCCAGCACCTTGTCGGTGATGTCG
>CAZUYG010000306.1:0-5056 GCA_964624265.1 uncultured Candidatus Odyssella sp. | reverse complement strand
GGAATGGATCACCTGCGGTATGTCGCGCGCCACATCCAGATCGTTCGCCCCGATCACCACCTCCTGCACCGGCGCGGCGCCGACCGTTTCCGGCGGCACCGCCTTCGCGACGCGGGTGGCAAGATCCGGCAGCAGCCGTTCGGGCGCCAGGCCCAGCGCGGCCGCGAGGGTTTCGCGCCGCGACATCACGTTGGTGGCGACGCGCGTGGGGCTGCCCTTCACCGACTCGAACAGCAAGCCGACGTTCGGCCCCTTCTGCGTCTTGCGCAGAACGGCCGTGAGCTCGTAGGCCGGATCG
This sequence comes from uncultured Candidatus Odyssella sp., assembly GCA_964624265.1. GTDB lineage: Bacteria > Pseudomonadota > Alphaproteobacteria > Bin65 > Bin65 > SBBV01. The sequence continues at coordinate 4,758 of CAZUYG010000306.1, read as the reverse complement.
ACCGGCCGCGCGACATGCGCGAGCAGCCCGCGCCCCTCGAGCCATGTGAGCAGATCGCGGAATGATGTGATCATCGCCTAGAACAGTTTTCCGCCGTTGGGCACCGGCTTGTCGACGCCGACCAGCACCACGGCGCCATCGGCGTCGGGAAAACCGAGCACGAGGATTTCGGACATGAACGGCCCAATCTGCTTCGGCGGAAAATTGATGACCGCCGCCACCTGGCGCCCCACCAGCGTTTCCGGCGTGTAGTGCACGGTAAGCTGCGCGGAGGTTTTCTTGATGCCGATCGCGGCGCCGAAATCCACTTTCAGGATGTAGGCGGGCTTTCGCGCCTTCGGATTCGGCTCCGCGCCCACGACGGTGCCGACGCGGATATCGACGCGCTCGAAATCGGCATAGCTGATCTCCGGCATCGTTCCGGCCCCGTCCCCGAACCGCGGGGCGACCGCTTATCGCGCGGCCCCGGCGGCAGGGTCAAGCCGGGGCGCCCTCACCCTGCGCGCCGCGCCCCTCGTCTTTTCCGCCCGCGCGGCGGAACGCGAAAGTGTTGGCGAAGCGCTCGGCGCGGCCGAGATTCTTGTCGAGCGCGGCCATCGTCTTGCTCATGTCTTCGGACTCGTCGCGCAGCCATGTGGAGAAGGTGGCCGCGTAGACGACGGCGAGGCCCTTGACCCGGCAGGCGCCTGCCCAGCCGCCGGTGCCGATGCCGGCCGCTTCCAGCATCCAGGCCAGCGAGCGCAGCATGCGCTGGGCGCCGCAGATCGCGTCGCCGACCCCGACGCCGCCGCCCTCGCGCGCCACCGCCGCCAGGCCCTCGCGATAGGGCTTCAGCACGTCGAATCGGCGCATCAGAACGTCGAACAGGCGGTCGCGCGCCGAGCTTTCGGGATCGGGCTCCGCCGCGCCGGCAAGAACCTTGCGGTCGGCGAGTTCGACGATGCCGCGCAGCATCGCTGCCTTGTCGGCGAAATGGGCGTGCAGTTCGCCGAGGCTCATGCCGGCCGCCGCGGCGATGTCGGCCAGCGCCGCGCGCCGCCACCCGATGCCAACAGCCACCTCCATCGCGGCGGCAAGAATCCGCTCGACCGGATCGGTGGGCTTCGTCGCGCGCTTGGGCTGTTCGGGACGCTTCGCTTTGCCGGCTTTGGCCATGGGTCGCTCCTGTCCGTCCGATTGCTTTACATTACTATAACGCACGTGCCGCCCAAGGCACGAACGGGCGGCCCCGGGCCGGCAGCGCGCCGTTCGCCGCGCTTGCTTTCCCGGCACCTTGTGCGATGCTTGCGCGTTGCCAGGGGAGCGGCGACGAACGGGCTCATGACCTTTTACGCGCGACGCAAGAGCGGCATCCCGGCGGCGCCTTCGCACGAGGCGCGCGCCCAAGGCCGGCCAGGTCAGGCCGAGCCGCCGCTCGGCGTGGCCGAAGAGCGCGCGCTCGCGGAAAGGGCGCGCGCCGGCGACGAAGCGGCGGCCGCCAAGCTCGTGCGCTCGCATATCGGCTTCGTCGTCCACATCGCACGGCGCTACCGCCGCTTCGGCATTCCGCTCAACGACCTCGTGCAGGAAGGCACGATCGGCCTCATCCACGCCGTGCGCCGGTTCGATCCGGGCCGCAACATCCGGCTCTGCACCTATGCGGCATGGTGGATTCGCGCGCACATCCAGGCCTATGTCGTCCGCTCGTGGTCGCTGGTTCGCCTTTCGACCGGAACCGCGCAACGCGCGCTGTTTTTCCGGCTGCGCCGCATGATGGCCGATCTGAAGGGCGGCGCCGGTCATTTGAGCGAAGACGTGCTGCGCCCGCTGGCGCTGCGTTTCAAGGTGCCGATGCGCGAAGTGCTGGCGCTGGCACGCCGCGCGGCGGGATTCGACCGGTCGCTCGAGGCGGCACCCGGCGGAGCGAGATCTCCGGCCGTGGAACTCGCCGATCCCGCGCCAAATCCCGAAGAGCAGGCTGCCGCTGCCAGCCATCAGCGCTGGCGCCAGGGCCTGATCGCGCGTGCGATGAAGGCGCTTTCGCAACGCGAGCGCGCCATCATTGCCGGGCGCTATCTCGCGGAACTGGCCAAGACGCGCGACGTGCTGGCGCGCGAGCTCGGCATCTCTGCCGAACGTGTCCGCCAGCTCGAGCAGAAGGCGCTCGAGAAGCTGCGCACGCTGCTGGCGCCGCTGCAGCGCGCTTGAGACGGCGCGTCAGGCCAAATCCACCGCGTATTTCTTGAGATCGGCAAGGGTGCAGTAATCGAGCGCGCCTTCGTGCGTGGCGGTCAGCACCACGCGCGGCGCGGCGCCCGCCGCGAGCGCTTCCTGCCAGCGCGGCGCGCACAGGCACCAGCGGTCGCCGGGCTTCAGGCCGGGGAACCCGTATTCCGGCATCGGAGTCGAAAGATCGTTGCCGGCGCGCGCGCTGAAGGCGAGAAATTCGGCCGTCATCAGCGCGCAGACCGTGTGCGAGCCCATGTCTTCGTCGCTGGTATTGCAGCAGCCGTCGCGGAAGAAGCCGGTCACCGGCCGGTCGCTGCAGCCTTGCAGCGGGCCGCCGAGCACGTTGCGCGATTCGCGCATGCGGCGCATTCCGGAAGCGTCGGGCATGATGAACCTCGCGGGGAAAATGCGCGGCGAGAATAGACGTTCCCGCCGCTTCTGGCGATGACTGTTGCCGCGCGCGAATGGCCTCTCTATCGTCGGATCATTTTGCGGGGGAGAAAACCAATGAGCAGGACGGCGCGGTGCGCGTGCGGCAAGTTGAGCGCGACGGTGGAGGGCGAACCCTCGATCGTGCTCGCGTGCCATTGCACCGAATGCCAGCGGCGCACCGGAGCGCCGTTCGGCGTCGGCGCCTATTTCCCGAAAGACAAGGTAGCCATCAAGGGCGAGTTCAAGGAGTTCACGCGGCCCGGCGCTGACGGCCGCACGATGTACAACCGCTTCTGCCCCACCTGCGGTTCGAACCTGTTCTGGGAATCCGAATTGCTGCCGGGCGCCATGGGCATCGCGGTGGGTTCCTTCGCCGATCCGGGATTTCCGCCGCCGGCGCGCTCGGTGTGGGAAGAGAACAAGCACGCCTGGGTGGGGCTCGGCCCCGAGATCCCCGGCCACGTGCAGGGCCGCGCGAGCAAGGCCTCGCGCTAGCCCGCGTCGCGGCCCGCATTCGCGGATAGCGCGGCGGGTGCGTTCGACGCGCCGGAACCGCCAGCCGGATGTTTCAACCCCCGGTATGTGGACGCGTTCCGCGCCGAGTCCGACACTTTTGCGACGGCGCGAGGGGGGAACGACATGAACGGCACGGCGGGAAAGAAAATACTGATCATCGGCGGGGGAACCGCCGGAATCACGGTCGCGGCGAGCCTGATGCGCCGCGGCCCCCGGAACATCGACGTGACGATCGTCGAACCGTCCGACGTCCACTACTATCAGCCGGCATTCACGCTCGTCGGCGCCGGGGTTTACGATCTCGCGAAAACCCGGCGCAGCGTCGACAGCCTCGTCCCGCGCGGCGTCAAACGCCTGAAGGCCGGCGCGAAATCGTTCGATCCCGCCGCCAATACGGTGCAGCTCACGACCGGGGAAACGATCGGCTACGATTACCTCGTCGTCTGCACCGGCGTGAAACTGGATTGGGGCAAGATCGAAGGACTGGCCGAGACGCTCGGCAAGAACGGCGTCTGCAGCAACTATTCGCCCGACGTCGTGACCTACACGACCGAATGCCTGAAGACGCTGAAAGCGGGCAGCCGCGCCGTGTTCACGCAGCCGCCGCTTCCGTTCAAATGTCCCGGCGCGCCGCAGAAGATCGTCTACCTGACGGGCGACCGCCTGCGCCGTGCCGGGCTCCTGCAGAGCGTCAGCCTTCGCTATTTCGTCCACGCGCCGGCCATCTTCGGCGTGCCGTTCTTCGCGCGCGAACTGGTGAAGGTCGCGAACCGCTACGGCGTCGAGATGAACTATCAGCACAATCTGGTCGCCGTCGACGGGCCCAAGCGGACGGCGACGTTCGAGGCCGTGGGCGGCGACGACAAGGGGAAGCGCATCGACGTTCCGTTCGACATGCTGCACGTCTCGCCGCCGCAAAGCCCGCACGACGCGATCAAGTCGAGCCCGCTGGCCAACGCCGCGGGCTGGGTCGACGTCAACCAGAACAGCCTGCAGCACACGAAGTTTCCGAACGTGTTCTCGCTGGGCGACGTATGCTCGTCGCCCAATTCGAAGACGGCGGCGGCGGTGCGCAAGCAGGCCCCGGTCGTCGTGCGCAACATCACGAAACTCGTCAACGGCGAGCCGATCGAGGCCGGCTATGACGGCTACGCCTCGTGCCCGCTCACCACCGCGATGGGGAAGGCGATTCTGGCCGAGTTCGTGTTCGGCGGAAAAGTGACGCCGACGCTCCCTTTCGATCCGGCGAAGGAGCGCTGGGCCAACTGGTGGATCAAGGTGACCGGGCTGCCGATCATGTATTGGAGCTACATGCTGAAGGGCCGCGAATGGTTCTTCAAGCACAACACCAATTTCAAGGAACCGGCGGCGTAGGCGCGCGACGCGGGTTCCGTGAAGATGTGACTTGTACCAGGCGGAATTCGCGCGCTACCCGAGCGCCGTCACCGTCACCGCGACTTCGGCGGTATGCGCGCCGCCGCCGAGAAGAACGCCGCGCAGCGGGCTGACGTCGGAGAAATCGCGCCCGTAGGCGAGCACGATGTGCTCTTCGTTCACCACGAGGTCGTTGGTGGGATCGAACTCGATCCAGCCCAGCGCCGG
>CAZUYG010000305.1:0-5088 GCA_964624265.1 uncultured Candidatus Odyssella sp. | reverse complement strand
CCTTCTCGCCGACGGCTTTTTCGGCGTGAGCCCCAACCTCAAGGCCGATCCGTTTGATCCCGATCAGGCGAAGAAACTCCTCGCCGACGCCGGCTATCCCAGCGGCTTCAAGCTCACGATCCACGGCCCGAACGACCGCTATCTCAACGACGAGAAAATCCTGCAGGCGGTGGGGCAGATGTTCTCGCGCGCCGGTATCGACACGCAGGTCGCGACGCTGCCGTGGTCGAAATTCGCGTCGGACGCCAGCAATCCGAAATATTCGTTCAGCGTGATGCTGGTGGGCTGGGGCGCCGATACCGGCGAGGTGTCGAACCCGCTGCGCTCGCTCGTCGCGACGGTGGGGCCGGGCCGCGGGGTGTCCAACCGCGGGCGCTATTCGAACAAGGCGGTCGACGCGCTGCTCGACCAGGCGCTGTCGACCGTTGACGACGTCAAGCGCGAGAAGCTGCTCTGGCAGGCGAGCGAGCTTGCGATGAAGGACCAGGCCCTCATTCCGCTGCACTACCAGGTCAACATCTGGGCGACGCGCAAAGGCATCACCTACGCCCCGCGCGCCGACGAAAACACGCTCGCCCAGTTCGTCAGGCCGCAATAGTCCGCCGCGCGCGGCCATGGCCGCGGCAGGCCGTCGAGATCGATCGGATCGCGAGCCGCGTCCATGACCGTCTTCGTCATCCGCCGGCTGATGCAGAGCGTGCTCGTGCTCTTCGCGATGTCGGCGATCGTGTTCTTCGGCGTCTACGTCGTCGGCGATCCGATCGAGATCCTCGTCTCGCACGAGGCCGACGAGGTGGAGCGGGCGCGGGTGGCGGCGTCGCTGGGCCTCGACCGTCCGGTCTGGGTCCAGTATTTGGCGTTCCTCGAGAACGCGCTCGGCGGCGATCTCGGCAAGTCGTTCGTGTTCGGTATCCCGGCGATCCAGCTCATCCTGCAGCGGATGCCGGCGACTTTAGAGCTGGTGCTCGTCTCGTTCGTCATCGCCGTGGGGCTCGGCATTCCGCTGGGCATGTATGCCGGCTACCGGCCGCGCTCGGCCGGCGCCAAGACGATCATGGCCGGCTCGATTCTCGGCTTCAGCCTGCCGACCTTCTGGGTCGGGCTGATGCTGATCATGGTCTTTGCCGTCGAGCTGCAGATTCTGCCGGCGGGCGGGCGGGGGCCGGTCGCCTCGTTCCTCGGCATGCAGAGCAGCCTGTTCTCGTGGACCGGACTCGGCCACCTGTTCCTGCCGGCGCTCAATCTCGCGCTGTTCAAGCTTGCCCTGGTCATCCGCCTCGCGCGCGCCGGCATGCGCGAGACATTGCTGCTGGACTACGTGAAATACGCGCGCGCCAAGGGCCTGACGATGCGCCGGGTCGTGTTCGTCCACGTGCTCAAGAACATCATGATCCCGATCGTGACCGTGCTCGGCCTCGAGCTCGGCTCGCAGATCGCGTTCTCGGTCGTCACCGAAACCGTGTTCGCCTGGCCCGGCATGGGCAAGCTCATCATCGAATCGATCGACAAGCTCGACCGGCCGGTGATCGTCGCCTATCTGCTGGTCATCGTCGTGATCTTCGTGCTCATCAACCTCTTCGTGGACGTGCTTTATTCGGTGCTCGATCCGCGCGTGCGGCTGGCGGCGAAGGCATGAGCGCCGCGCACGAAGCCGCCTTTCCGGCCGAACCGGCGCCCGCCCGCGCCGAGGCGAACTGGCGGCGGGTATGGCGCGAATTCGCCGAAAGCCGGATCGCGCTCGCGGCACTGGCCGGCGTGATCCTCGTGGTGGCGGCGGCCGCGCTGGCGCCGGTGCTGGCGCCGCAGGATCCCTACGACCTCCGCCAGCTCGACATTCTCGGCAATCTGCTGGCCCCCGGCGCGAAATCGAGTGTCGGCTACACGCACTGGCTCGGCACCGACGACCAGGGCCGCGACATGCTCTCGGGCATCCTCTACGGCCTGCGTATCTCGCTCGGCGTCGGCGTGGCCAGCGGCCTGATCGCGCTCGCGGTGGGCATGACGGTCGGCCTGTTCGCGGCCTACGCCGGCGGCCGCATCGAGGCGTTCGTCATGCGCATCGTCGACGTGCAGCTCTCGTTTCCGGCGGTGCTGGTTGCGCTGATCCTGCTCGCGGTGCTGGGCCGCGGCGCCGAGAAGATCGTGCTGGCGCTCGTGATCGTGCAATGGGCGTATTACGCGCGCACCGTCCGCGCCTCGGCGCTCGTCGAGCTCAACAAGGAATATGTGGCGGCGGCGCGCTGCCTGGCCTTCGGTCCGGGGCGCATCCTGTTCCGCCACATCCTGCCGAACTGCCTTCCGCCGCTGCTCGTCGTCGGCACGATCCAGACCGCGCACGCCATCGCGCTGGAGGCGACGCTCTCCTATCTCGGCATCGGCATGCCGCTGACCGAGCCCTCGCTCGGGCGGCTGATCGCCAATGGCTACCAATACATGCTGTCCGGGAAGTATTGGATCAGCGTGTTCCCAGGCATCGCGCTGCTGATCGCCATCGCCAGCATCAACATCGTCGGCGACCAGCTCCGCGACGTCCTCAATCCGCGGCTGAAGCGATGATGCGGCCCGGCCCTCACTTCCCATGCGCCAAGCGGCGCATGGGCCCCTTCTCTCCCGCAAGCGGAAGAGAGAAGGAAGGGCGCGCGCTTCTTCCTCTCTCCCACGAAGTGGGAGAGAAGGGGCCCGTCCGCCGCACTTGCGGCGGATGGGAACTGAGGGCCGGCGCCGCGCACGAGACGTTGGTGCGATGAGCGTACCGCTGCTCCGTGTCGAGAAACTCAGAACGCATTTCTTCACGCGCGCCGGTGTCGTGAAGGCGGTGGATGGGGTGTCTTTCGCGCTCGAGAAGGGCCGCATTCTCGGACTTGTCGGCGAATCGGGATCGGGCAAGACGGTCACGGGCTTTTCGATCCTCGGTCTCGTCGATCCGCCGGGCCGGATTGCGGGCGGGCGCATCCTGTTCAAGGGCCGCGACCTGGCCGCGCTGCCGGATCGCGAGATGCGGAAGCTGCGCGGCGCCGAGATCGCGATGATCTTCCAGGATCCGGCGATGACGCTGAACCCCGTGCTGCGCATCGACACGCAGATGATCGAAGCCGTCGTGGCGCACGAGGACGCAGGCGAGGGAACCGCGCGCGACCGCGCGCTTGCCGCGCTGCGGATGGTCGGCATTCCTTCGCCCGCGGAGCGCCTGCGCGCCTATCCGCACCAGCTTTCGGGCGGCATGCGCCAGCGCGTCTCGATCGCGATCGCGCTGATGAACAAGCCCGATCTCATCGTCGCCGACGAGCCGACGACGGCGCTCGACGTCACGATCCAGGGCCAGATTCTCTACGAGGCCCAGCGCCTCTGCCGCGAAACCGGGACGGCGCTGATCTGGATCACGCACGATCTCGCCGTCGTCGCCGCGATCGCCGACGACATCGCGGTCATGTATGCGGGCAAGATCGTCGAATACGGCGCCGCCGCCGACGTGCTCGACCGCCCGCGCCATCCCTACACCGCGGGCCTTCTCGCTTCGGTGCCGAGCCGCAACCGGAAGGGCGCGCCGCTCGCGCAGATTCCGGGGATGACGCCGTCGCTGCTCGATCCGCCGCCGGGCTGCCTGTTCCGCACGCGCTGTGCGCGCGCCAGCGCCGCCTGCGCCGCCGATCCCGCGCTCGCCGGCGGTGCCCACGCGTTCCGCTGCCACCACCCGCTGGAGGCCGCGTGAAACCGCCGCTCGTGGAGCTCGACGACGTCTCCTGCCAGTTCGTGCGGCGGCTCGACCTTGCCGCCAAGCTCGGCAACGCGCTCGGCGCCGGGCTGCGAGAAGAGACGGTGCGGGCAGTAGATGGCGTCACGCTTGCGATCGCGGAAGGCGAGGTGATGGGTCTGGTCGGCGAGTCGGGCTGCGGCAAGTCCACGCTCGGCCGCATCGTCGCCGGCATCCTCGCGCCGACCGGCGGCACCGTCCGCTATCGAGGGCAGGCGCACGGCGAGATGAGCCGCGCCGCGCGCAGGGCGGCGTCGCTGGCCGTGCAGATGATCTTCCAGGACCCGTTCGCGTCGCTGAATCCGCGCATGCGGGTGGGCGCCGCGATCGGCGAGGCGCCGCGCGTGCACGGGCTGGTGCCCGCGCGCGCCCTCGGCGGCTATGTCGACGACATCATGCGCCGCGTCGGCCTCGATCCGGCGCTGAAGCGCCGTTACCCGCACCAGTTTTCGGGCGGGCAGCGCCAGCGCATCGGCATCGCGCGGGCGCTCGCGGTGAAGCCCGAATTTCTCGTCTGCGACGAGGCGGTGGCGGCGCTCGACGTCTCGATCCAGGCGCAAATCATCAACCTGTTCACGAAGCTGCGCGCCGAGAGCAATCTCACCTATCTGTTCATCAGCCACGATCTCGGCGTCGTGCGCCATCTCTCGGATCGCGTCGCGATCATGTATCTCGGCCGCATCGTCGAGGAAGGGCCGGCCGAAGATGTCTTCGCGCGGCCCAACCATCCCTACACGCAGGCGCTGCTGGCGGGCGTACCGCGCCTCGACGCGCGGAAGCAGAGCTTCGAGCCGGTCCGGGGCGAGATTCCGTCGCCGCTCGATCCGCCGAAGGGCTGTCACTTCCACCCGCGCTGCCCGCACGCAAAGGATCGCTGCCGCGACGAGCCGCCGGCGCTGAAGGCGATCGCGCCCAATCGCCGGTCCGCGTGTCACCTGAACGGATGAGGCGGGCGCACAGACGGGCGGCCAGGCCCGGCCTGATACAATCTGTCCTCTGTCGTCTGTTGTCTGTGCCCGGAAATTACCCTATCTCTGCGCGGCCTCCTGCGGCCCTGGCGCCGCCCGGCACGCCGGCACCGACCCCTTCGTCTAGAGGCCTAGGACACCAGCCTTTCACGTTGGTAACACGGGTTCGAATCCCGTAGGGGTCGCCAAATTTTCCGGTTAGCGCCGGCTGCCTGTGTGCCGGCTGCCTGTGTGCTGGCTGCGCTGGTCGAACTCTGACCCCGATCTGTTCGCTAGTACCTAGAGTTCGACTCGACCCTGATTCTGCTGATCGATGGAAACGTTGACGTGCCAACAATGTTAATGGCGCTCTTGAACTTGAAATGCTAG
>CAZUYG010000304.1:0-5093 GCA_964624265.1 uncultured Candidatus Odyssella sp. | reverse complement strand
GCCACGGCCAACGCCGTGGGCGTGCTTTGGGCGGCGGCCATGTTCGCCTGGTTCTTCATCTCCGCGCTGTATCTGCAACTGGTGCTCGGCTACAGCCCGCTCGAGGTCGGCCTGTCGTTCCTGCCGGCCAACCTCGTCATGGCCGCGTTCTCGCTCGGTCTTTCGGCGAAGCTCGTGATGCGGTTCGGCCTGCGACTGCCGATCGCCTGCGGCATGGCGCTGGCCGCCGCGGGCCTGTTCCTGTTCACGCTCGCGCCGGTGGGCGGGAGTTTCTGGCTGCACGTTCTGCCCGGCATGCTGCTGCTCGGGCTCGGCTGCGGGATGGCGCTGAATCCCGTTCTGCTCGCCGCGATGGCCGACGTGGACCCCAAGGACGCGGGGCTCGCCTCGGGCGTCGCCAACACCGCGTTCATGATGGGCGGCGCGCTCGGCCTTGCCGTGCTGGCGAGCCTCGCCGCCGCGCGGACCGAGAGCCTGACCGCCGTCGGCACTCCTGCGCTCGCGGCGCTCAACGGCGGCTATCACGTGGCGTTCGGCTTCGGCGCCGCCGTCGCCGCGGCCGCGGCGCTGCTCGCGTTCGTCGTCCTGCGCCCGCGCGCGCCGGGGGCGGCGCAAATGCCCGCGCCGGCCGCGCACTAATTCGTTTCACGCCGCCGCGTGGCGGCGGGTGACGAGGACGACGAACACCGCCGCGGTCACGAACATGACGAGGCTGTAGATCGCCGGCGCGAACGAGGCTTGGGGCATCTTGAGCACGTTGAGCGCGACGTAGATCGCGAGCGCGCCGTTGTGGATTCCGATCTCCATGGCGATGCCGATCGCCTGGCGCTGCGGCAGGCGCAGCACGAGCGGCGCCGCATATCCCACGGCGAGGCTGATCACGTTGAAGGCGAGGCAGGCCAGCCCCACCGCGGCCAGCGCGGGTCCGAGAATCTTCCAATTCTCGCCGATGGCGCCGGCGACGAGCACCGCGAGAAAGACGACGGCGAAAATGCGGATCGGCCGCTCCATGCGCCCGGCGAAACGCGGCGCCCGGCCGCGCAGGATCATGCCGATCACGACCGGCAACACGATGACGGCGGCCACCTCGACGATCTTGCCGACCGGCGGCGGGATGTATTGGCCCTTGCCGAGGAAATGATCGAGCGACCAGTTGACGACGAGCGGCAGCCAGATCAGCGAAAGCGCGCTGTTGATCGCGGTGAGCGTGATGTTGAGCGCGACGTCGCCGCGCGCGAGATGGCTGAAGATGTTGGCCGTGGCGCCGCCCGGCGAAGCCGCGAGCACGAGCAGGCCCACTGCAAGCTCCGGCGGCAAGCCGAACAGCTTGGCGCAGGCGAACGCCGCGGCGGTGAGCACGAACATCTGCAGCAGCAGGCCAGCCACCACCGCGCGCGGATAGACGGCGACCCGGCGAAAGTCGTCGAGCGTCAGGCTCAGGCCCAGCCCGAGCATGATGACGCCGAGCGCCAGCGGCAGCAGGACGTTCGTGATAGCCGTCGCTTCCATCCGGCGTTTCTCCCGACGGCGGCTCTAGCGCCGCTCGGTGCTTGACGCACACGCAAGGAATATCACGCCAACCTCCCTGTAGCGATGATTCGAAAACCCGTGTATCATATTCGTTGGAGGGAATTTGATGCGGGTGTTCCGGCACCTTTTCGTCTCGCTGATGATCGCCGCGCTGATCGCGGGCGGGATGCCGCTTTCGCTGGCGCTCGGGTGTATCCCGCGCGCGGCGCAAGCCGCGACGCCCTGCGATAGCGGCGGCTGCGACGGGCCGGACGTGCCGGATGCGGGCACCATCTGCATTCACTATCCGGCGCCGCACGCGCCCGGCTCATTGGCCGTGTTCGAGATCGCTCCGCCCATCGTCGCGCCGGACGCGATATCGGAGATCGAGACGGCGCCGCCAGCGGCCTTTCCGGCGCGCGCCGAATCGCCCGACCCGCCCCCACCCCGCCCGGCCCTGCGACGCGCCTAGGCTGCGGGATCGCCCGCAGTCAGTGCCGTGCCCGGCCTTGTGCCGGCGCGGGCTCGCGCCGCCATGCGGCGGCGCTTCGAATGGGGTGGAATAATGATTACGGGTACGTGCAGAGCCGTACGCGCCGGTTTGCGCCGTCGTGGAGGCTGAGCAATGGCAAATGCTCAAGAGACTCCGTGCGTCGATGTGCGGGCTATTCGGACCGCCGCGACCTTGATCGAGCGCCACGGCGATGGCGCTCTGGCTTTCACCGAAACGCAGGCCGAGCGCCTGAGCAAGGACGGGTGCCAGGCCAGCGCCGACAACTGGAGAGCCGTTGCCGCGGCGATCCGGCAGCTGACCGCCGGCCCACGGCAACGCTGAACGAAACGTGCTTCCCGGCGGCGCGCCGGCACTTTGAAACGGCGCGCCGCCACCTTATCTGCCAGTCTTTCGACTGCCTTGCCGCAGGCATCCGGGCAACCCGGATAACCTGCGGTAAACCTTTATAAATCCCTCGCAAGCGTATATTTTAGACGCAATTCTGCCGGATTGACGGCGTAAGCGCCGGCCCGCCCTTGGCGAAGGTGGGGCGACGAAACAACAACAACTCGGTCTCTCATGCGACACACGATCGCCCTGGTCGACGACGACAAGAACATTCTCACCTCCGTCTCGATGGCGCTCGAGGCGGAAGGCTTCAACGTGCGCTCCTACAGCGACGGCGCCGAGGCGCTGGCCGGCCTTGCCCAGCGGCCCGCCGACCTCGCGATTCTCGACATCAAGATGCCGCGCATGGACGGCATGGAGCTGCTGAGCAAGCTGCGCACGCAGTCGCGCATGCCGGTGATCTTCCTGACCTCCAAGGACGACGAGATCGACGAAGTGCTCGGCCTGCGCATGGGCGCCGACGACTACATCACCAAGCCGTTCAGCCAGCGGCTGCTGATCGAGCGCATCCGCGCCGTGCTGCGCCGCGCCGAGACGAACGAAGAAGGCGCCAAGCCCGGCAAGGAAAAGACGATCGTGCGCGGCGAGCTGGTGATGGATCCGGAACGGCACCTGTGCACCTGGAAGGGCGCGCCGGTTTCGCTCACCGTCACCGAGTTCCTGATCCTGCAGTCTCTGGCGGCGCGCCCGGGGCACGTGAAATCGCGCGACCAGCTGATGGACGCCGCCTATGGCGAGAACGTGTATGTCGACGACCGCACGATCGACAGCCACATCAAGCGGCTGCGCAAGAAGTTCAAGATCGTCGACGACGCGTTCGACAAGATCGAGACGCTCTACGGCATCGGCTATCGCTACAGCGAAAGCTGAGCCCTAGCCGGCCGGGCGGGGGATGATGGACGCCGCCGACCGCAAGGAGACCGATACGCAGGTTGCCGCCGCGGTCGAAACGCCGAGCCGCGTACGGGCCCGCGCGCGGGCCGGCGAGCCCGATAGCGCGGCGCGGCGCGCGCACGCCGAAGCGCAGGCCGCGCCGCCGCGAAAGCCGCGGCGCTTCTCGCGCCTTTCCGTGCGCATCATGGCGCTCAGCATCTTCCCTGTGGCCACGATTTTCGGCGGCCTGCTCTACGTGGGCGCCTACGAGCGCAGCCTGGTGGAGGCCGAGCTCAGTGCGCTGTCGGCGCAGGCGCGCCTGTTCGCCGGCGCCATCGCGGAAAGCTCGGTCACGCCCGGCGCCCCCGACGAGCGGCGCATCGACGTGACGCTCGCCAACGGCGTGATGCGCCAGCTGGCCAGCGCCACCAACGCCCGCGCACGCCTGTTCGACCGCGACGGCCGCCTGCTCGTCGACACCCGCGCCCAGCGCGCCTATGGGCCGATCCGGGAGGAGGAGCTTCCCACCGAATCGACCGGCCGCTGGTTCAGCGACAACGTCGTGGCGCTCTACGAGTGGTTCTTCAACCTGCTCGCGCGCGACCGCGAATCGGTGCCCTATTACCGCGAGCGCCCCGACGAGAGCGCCGCGGACTACGCCGAGGTGCAGACGGCGCTGGCCGGCGAGCCCAAGAGCTTCATCCGCCGCACCGAAAGCGGCGAGTACGTGCTGTTCTTCGCCGCCCCGGTGCAGCGCTACAAGAACGTGGACGGCGCCCTTCTCCTGTCGGCCTCGACGCACGAGATCGCGCGGGCGGTGCGGCAGGTGCGGCTCGACATCCTGCGCATCATCGCGGTCGTGACGGTGTTCACGATCATGATGGCCTTCTGGCTCGGGCGCTCGATCGCGCGGCCGATCAACCGGCTGGCTTCGGCGGCGGACCAGATGCGGCGCAGCAAGTCGCGCGACGTCGCGATTCCCGATTTCACCGAGCGCGAGGACGAGATCGGCGATCTTTCGGCCGCGCTCAACGATCTCACCAACGATCTCTGGCGCCGGCTCGACGCGATCGAGAGCTTCGCCGCCGACGTGGCGCACGAGATCAAGAACCCGCTCGCCTCGATGAAGAGCGCGATCGAGACCGTCTCGCGAATCAAGGACCCGGAGAAGCAGCAGCGCCTGCTCGACATGGTGCGCGAGGACGTGGAGCGGCTCGACCGGCTCATCACCGACATTTCGCGCGCCTCGCGGCTCGATTCCGAGCTTTCGCGCCTGAAGCTCCAGACGATCGACCTGGGCCGCATCCTCGGCGCGCTCGCCGACATCCGCAACACGGCCGCCACCGCCACGCCGGGGCGCCCGACCGTGAAGCTCGTTCTGCCGGCGCGCGACCGCCTGATCGCGCGCGCCGACGAGGACCGGCTGGTGCAGGTGCTGCAGAACATCCTCGGCAACGCCGAGAGCTTCAGCCCGCCCGGCGGCGTCATCACCGTCACCGGCGGGGCCGACGGCGGCATGACGCGCGTCGTCATCGACGACCAGGGCCCCGGCATTCCGCCCGGCAAGGAAAAAGACATTTTCCGCCGCTTCTACACCGAGCGGCCCGCCGGCGAGAAATTCGGCACGCATTCCGGCCTCGGCCTGTCGATCTCGCAGCAGATCGTCGAGGCCATGGGCGGCTCGATCCACGCCGAGAACATCCGCCGCCCAGATGGCAGCGTGGCCGGCGAGCGCTTCGTCGTCAGGCTGCAGCGGTCGGCGTGAATCGGCGGGAAAACAAGGCGGCCATCGTCACCGCGTCGGATTCCG
>CAZUYG010000303.1:0-5101 GCA_964624265.1 uncultured Candidatus Odyssella sp. | reverse complement strand
CGAGCAGCGCGCGGATCTGCGCCGCGAAGACATCGGCCGATTTGCGCGCGAACATATCGAGGATCGCGCCGATCAGGCCCGCATCGGCGAGGCGACTCGGATGCACCATGCCTTTGACCCAGTTCTCGGCCATCGCGCGCGTGCCGGAGCGCCGGGCGATGGCCAGCAGCTCCAGTCGCTCGCGCTCCTCGCGCGCGCCCGCCTCGCCCGCGGCGCGCGGCGTGTAACTCGTATCGAGCAGCGCCAGCCCGGCGACGCGCTCGGGCACGCGGCGGAAAATCTCGAGCGCGACGCGCCCGCCCATCGAATGGCCCGCCACGGCGAAGCGCGGCGGCGCCACGGCCAAAGCGCGCTCGGCCATCAGCGAGAGCGTATCCGCCTCGCCGTAATCGGGCACGACGGCGTCCGGGCCCGCGGGCAGCGCCGCGATCGTGTCGGCCCACACCGCGCGGTCGCACATCAGGCCGGGCAGCAGCAGGAACGGAACCTGGGCCATGGCGGTCGGCTCAGGCGGCCTTGAGCGCCCCGGCCTCGCCGCCGAGATCCTCGAAGATCACCTGCGCGAAGCCGGTGACCATCGGCAGGTAGTAGTTGCGGTGGACGCGCCGCACCTTCGGCGAGAGCGCGCCGCGCATGACGAGCCACATGATCTCTTCGACGCTGTCGGCCCCGCCCTTTTCCATGAATTCCTGGTGCGTCATGCGCGCGAGGCGCTCGGGATCGGTTTCGACGAGATCGAGGAACTCGTTGTCCCACTTCGTGTCGTTGAAGCCGAAGCGCTCGCCGCCGAGCTGGTGCGAAAGCCCGCCGGTGCCGACCATGACCACGTCGAGCTTTTTGGGCCACGCCTCGACCGTGCGGCGGATCGCGCGGCCGAGATTGTAGCAGCGCCGGGCGGAGGGGATCGGCGGCTGCAGCACGTTGACGATGATCGGGATGACCGGCACCGACCAGCGCTTCTCGGGCGGAAAGAAGCAGGTGAGCGGCGTGAGGCACCCATGATCGAGCGGGAATTCCTGGCACACCGCCATGTCGAATTCCTGATCGACCAGCGAGTGCGCGAGCTGCCACGCGAATTCCGAATGGCCCGGCACCGGCGGCAGCGGCCACTTGCCCCAGCCCTCGTCGGCGATCTCGTGCTCGGCCGCGACGCTCATCGCGAAGGTCGGGTAGCGATCGAAGAAGAACGAGTTCGCGTGGTCGTTGGCGATGATGATGATGAGGTCGGGCTTCTTGGCCTCGAGCCAGCGCTGCATCGGCCAGTAGCCGTCGAACAGGGGCTTCCAGGCGGGCGCGTCGTGCTTGCCGGTGTTGTAGGCGACGCCGATCGACGGCGCGTGCGGCGAGCCGAGCCCGCCGATGATGCGGCCCTGGGCCATCACGATGCGTCCTTCACGTTGCGCGTCTTCATGAAGTCCTCGTAGCTCTCGCCCCGCATCGCGGCGCCGGTGCGGTTCTGGCCGACGCCGAACGCGGCGGAAAGCTTGAAGATCATGAACGGGCTGATGCCGTAGCGGATCATGCCGATCCAGTTCTGCTCGCGGATCAGGCTCTGCTCGTAGTCGGTGAGCCCGAAATCGCGCATGTAACCTTCGGAGTCTTCTTTCCACTTCGCGCGCACGTCGGGCTTCATGAACGACATGCAGAATTTCGAGAGCCGGTAGCCGCGCTGCGCGCGGTGTCCGGTCACGAGATAGGTGCCCGCCGGCGGATGCTCGAAATCGATCAGCCGGCTCTTGATCGGCAGGATCTCGACCTCGGTCTCCCAGCGCGGCCGGATGTCCGCTTGCTTCTTGGTGTCCATCGTCATCCCTGCGGCGGCCGGCGCCATGCGACCGGCCCCTCCACGTATTTCAAGCCCTTCTTCTCGAGCTCGGGCCGCGCGCCGTCCATGTCGATGCCGAGTTCGCCGGCCGCGAGCCGCTTCCGCCGGGCTTCTTCGCGCGCGAGGCGCGCGTGGCCCGCCTCGATGACCTTGCCCGCCGTTTCGCGCGGCACCACGACGACGCCGTCGTCGTCGGCCACGATCACGTCGCCGGGAACGACCGACGCGCCGGCGCAGACCACGGGGATGTTCACCGCGCCGACCGTGCCCTTGATGGTGCCCTGCGCCGAGACCGCGCGCGACCAGACCGGGAACTTCATCTCGGTCAGCTCGCGCACGTCGCGGCAGCCGCAATCGAGCACGATGCCGCGCGCGCCGTGCGCCTGCAGCGAGGTGGCGAGCAGTTCGCCGAAATAGCCGTCGGTGCAATCGCTGGTGACGGCGACGACGAGGATGTCGCCGGCGCGCAGCATCTCGATGGCGACGTGGATCATCCAGTTGTCGCCGGGCGCGCAGAGCGCCGTGACGGCGCTTCCGGCAATGCGCGCGCCGGGCCAGATCGGCCGCATATAGGGCTTCATGAGGCCCAGGCGCGCCTGCGCCTCGTGCACGGTGGAGACGCCCATGTCCGCGAGCGCCGCGATCTGGCTGCGTTCGGCGCGCTCGATGTGGCGTACCGCGAGTCCGCGTTCGGCGATGCTCATCGGCGCGCCTCCGCGCGGTCGTTGCGTCCGGTCGTCATGCTTCCAACGCCCTGCTTGCGACGGAAGGCAAGATTAGTGCGATTTCCGGCGTTAAGGAACCGCGCGGAAGCGCGCGCCGGTCCGGGTGGGCAGGCGCCTACCGCCCGGCCGCCTTCAGCGCCTTGTCGAGGCGCGGGTAGACGCGGCGCGCATTCAGCTCGAACACCTTGCGCTTGTCCCCGTCCGGAATGTCGAGCGCATCGACGTAGCGCTTCGTATCGTCGAAATAGTGCCCGGTCTCGGGGTCGATGCCGCGCACCGCGCCGACCATTTCGGACCCGAACAGGATGTTGTCGATGCCGATGACCTCGAACAGCAGGTCGATGCCCGGCTGGTGATAGACGCAGGTGTCGAAGAACACGTTCTTCATCACGTGGCCGGCCAGCGGCGGCCGCTTCAGCATGTCGGCGAGCCCGCGATAGCGCCCCCAGTGATAGGGCACCGCGCCGCCGCCATGCGGGATCACGAAGCGCAGGGTCGGGAAATCCTTGAACAGGTCGCCCTCGATGAACTGCATGAACGCCGTGGTGTCGGCGTTGATGTAGTGCGCGCCGGTGGCGTGGAAATTCGCGTTGCAGCTGCTCGACACGTGGATCATCGCCGGCACGTCGAGCTCGACCATCGCCTCGTAGAACGGATACCAGGAGCGGTCGGTCAGCGGCTTCGCGGTCCAGTGCCCGCCCGAGGGATCGGGGTTGAGGTTGCAGCCGACGAAGCCCATCTCCAGCACGCAGCGCTTGAGCTCCGCGACCGAGTGGGCGATCGGCGCGCCCGGCGATTGGGGCAGCTGGCAGACCGCGGCGAAATTCGCCGGATAGAGATCGACGACGCGCTTGATGAGGTCGTTGCAGGCGCGCGTCCACGATTGCGAGACGGCCTCGTCGCCTTCGTGATGCGCCATCGCCGAAGCCCGCGGCGAGAACAGCGTCAGGTCCGCCCCGCGCTCCTTGAGCAGCCGGAGCTGGTTGCCCTCGATCGATTCGCGGATCTCGTCGTCGCCGATCGCGGCCGGCTTCGGCGCGGCGCCGGACGGCTTCGCGAAATGGGCAAGCTGCGCCTTGCGGAAGAGCTGGTGCGCCTCGGGCGCCGTCGTGTAGTGGCCGTGGCAATCGATGATCATGGCGGGCCGCGTCGGTCGGTCGGGTTGCGGCGCATATGGGCACACTGCGCGCCGAAGGAGAAGTGGCAGGATGGGCAATGACGGCGATATAAGGCACATTGCCTGCGCTTCGATGCGCTTCCCGCGGACCCGTTGACCATGGCCGGCCAGACGAAAATCCCCTGTGTGATGATGCGCGGCGGCACCTCGAAGGGTGCCTATTTCCTCGCGCGCGACCTGCCGCCCGACGCCGCCGCGCGCGACCGCGTTCTGCTCGCCGCGATGGGCTCGCCCGACGCGCGGCAGATCGACGGCATGGGCGGCGCGCATCCGCTGACCAGCAAGGTGGCGATCGTCTCGCCCTCGCAGCGCGCCGATGCGGACATCGACTACCTGTTCGCGCAGGTGGTTGTGAACGAGCCGAAGGTCGACGTGTCGCCCACCTGCGGAAACATTCTCGCGGGTGTCGGGCCTTTCGCGATCGAGGCCGGCCTCGTGAGGCCGGCGGCGGGCGAAACGCGCGTGCGCATCTACATGGTGAACACCAAGTCGCTCTGCACCGCGACGGTGAAGACGCCCGGCGGCGAGGTGAGCTACGAGGGCGAGACGCGCATCGCCGGCGTGCCCGGCACCTCCGCGCCGATCCTGCTCGATTTCGAGGGCATTGCCGGGTCCTCGTGCGGCGCGCTGCTGCCCACCGGCAACGCGCGCAACATGATCGAGGGCGTGCCCGTCACCTGCATCGACAACGGCATGCCCGTCGTCGTGTTCGCGGCGAAAGACGTGGGCCGCACCGGCTACGAGACGCCGGCGGCGCTCAACGCCGACGCCGAGGCCAAGGCGCGCATCGAGGCGATCCGCCTCAAGGCCGGGCCGATGATGAAGCTCGGCGACGTGGCCAAGAAGGTGGTGCCCAAGATGACCTTGGTGGCGCCCCCGCGCGACGGCGGCGCGATCGCCACGCGCACCTTCATTCCGCATGTCTGCCATGAGGCGATCGGCGTGCTCGGCGCCGTCTCGGTCGCCACGGCCTGCGTATTGCCCGGATCCGCCACCGAGGGAATCGCAACCGTGCCCGGCGGTACGACGAAAGTGCTTTCGGTCGAGCACCCGACCGGCGAATTCACGGTGCAGCTCGAGACCGTGCAGGGCGCGCGCGGCATCGAGATCAAGCGCGCCGCGCTGCTGCGCACCGCGCGGCGTCTGTTCGACGGCAACGTGCTGGTGCCGCGAGGCGTGTGGGATGGGAAGTGAGCTCCATGCCATGTCGTCCCCGCGAAAGCGGGGACCCATGCCGGCGCAAACATGGTGCGTGCCGATTGACCACCGCGCAGCGGCGCGATGGGTCCCCGCTTTCGCGGGGACGACAATGAGAGGATTTCGATGAGCAGGCCGTTTTTTCGAGCCGACCATGTCGGCAGTCTTCTGCGCCCG
>CAZUYG010000302.1:0-5110 GCA_964624265.1 uncultured Candidatus Odyssella sp. | reverse complement strand
ATTCGCGCACGACGCGCGGCAATTCGGCGCCCGGCACGTGGAACAGCGTCGCGTTCGCGAAGATGCCGTCGAAGCGCGAAGGCGGAAGCGAGAGCGCCAGGAAATCCTGGTGCCACACCTCGCAATCCGAATATTCGCGCGCCATCGCGACGAAGCTGGCCGCGCCGTCGAGGCCGATGGCCTCATGGCCGAGCGAGCAAAAATATCTGAGATCCCGCCCCGGCCCGCAGCCGAAATCGAGGATGGAGAACGGCGGCGCGCCCTCGATCGCCCCGAGCAGCGCGGCATAGTTCTGCGCCACGTCGTGATCCTTCGTCCCTTCCCAGAACGAGCGCGCATTGCGGTCGTAATGGGCGAGGGTCGATTGCGAGAGGCGATGCGGCAAGCGGCTACGCCGTCGGCTTCTTTTCAGCGGCGGCGGGCTCGTCGCGCAGTTCGGCCTCGAACGCGGCTTCCTGCGCGGCCTTCTGCTTCTCGATGCGCTTGGCCACGAGGATGCCGATCTCGTAGAGGAAGATCATCGGGATCGCGAGCGCCAATTGCGAGATGACGTCGGGCGGCGTGATGATCGCGGCGATGATGAAGATCGCGACGATCGCGTAGCGCCGCTTCTGCGCGAGGCCTTTCGACGTGGCGAGCCCCGCGCGCGCCAGCAGGCCGAGCAGCACGGGCGTCTCGAAGCAGATGCCGAACGCGAAGATGAGCTGGAGGACGAGCGAGAAATACTCGCTCACCTTCGGCATGAGCTGGATGCGGATCGCCTCGTTGGTGGCGCCGGTCTGCTCGAACTGCGCGAAAAACTGCCACGCCATCGGCATGACGAGGAAATAGACGAACGCGCCGCCGGCGAAGAACAGGATCGGCGTCGCGACCAGGAACGGGCGAAACGCCTTCTGCTCGTTCTTGTAGAGGCCGGGCGCCACGAATTTCCAGATCTGGATCGCGAAGATCGGGAACGAGAAGAAGAAGCCCGTCCAGATGCCGACCTTGATGTTCGTGAAGAACTTCTCGATCAGGCTCGTGTAGATCATCGTCCGCAGCTCGGGCTTGTCCTTGAAGACGTCGAGCAGCGGCTTGGCCAGGAAGTTGAAGATGTCGCTCGCAAAGGTGAGCGCCACGGTCGTGAGGATGATGAAGGCGAGGAACGACCACATCAGCCGCTTGCGCAGCTCGATGAGGTGATCCATCAGCGGCATCTTGTAGTCGTCGGGGTTGCCAGTGGCCTGCGGCTGCGCGGCCGTCTTGTCGCTCATGCGCGCAACCTCCGGCGGACGTCGGGCGGGCCGCTCTTCGGCTCCGGCGGGCGCACGAGCCGCGCTTTGTAGACGGGCTTCGCGGACTTGCGCGCCGGCTTCTTCTTGCGCTGGTGATCCATGAGCGGCCGCAGCTTGACGGCCTCATCGCCCCAATTGGCGCCCGCATAGTATTCCGGCATCGCCGGGGTCGCCGAGGTGTCGGCCGGTTTCGGCGAGAGCGCGTCGAACGCCGCGGTCTCGGACTGGATCTGGTTCTGGAACTCGGATTCGGCCTTGCGCACGCCGCTCTCGAACTCTTCCTTGAGGTTCTTGAGCTCGGTCTCGCGCATCATCTCGTCGACGCTCGAGCGGAATTCGCGCGCGAGGCTGCGCGCCTTGCCCGCCCATTCGGTGACCGTCTTGATGACCTTCGGAAGCTCCTTGGGTCCCAACACCACCAGGGCGACGCCGGCGATCAGCAGCATCTGCGACCAACCGAAGTCGAGCATGTGCGACGTCCGCTGCCTAAACCGCGCCCGCGCCCGCGTTTTCGCGGGCGCCGAAGCTCACGTCCCCGCGCGCGCCTACGTACGCCGGACCGCTTCCTCGGTCTTCTTCTCGGCGGACGGCGCCGGCGACTGGATCTGCGGCTTGGCCGGCTCCGTGCCCGCGGGCTGCTCGCCCCCCGGCTCGTCCTGCTTCAAGCCTTTCTTGAACGCCGTGATGCCGCTGCCGAGGTCCTTCATCAGGCGCGGAATCTTGCCCGCGCCGAACAGCAGGACGACGACCAGCACGACGATGACGATGTGCCAAAAACTGATGCCCATACGATTAGACTCCTTGGCGCCTGGCGGGCCTTGTGGTCGGCCTTGGTGGCGAAACGGGGGCGGATATTAGCTAACGGCCCTCTGGCCGCAACCGCTACGGAGCGCCCCGCCCGTTGACCGCGCCGTGACTAGGCAGATTTAGGGGTTTCTGCGGGAAAAACAAAGACCTCGTCGCGGTCGATGCCGGCATAGGCAAGCGTCCCCTCGGCCGGCCGCAGCCGGCCCGGAACGCGCGCATAGATCGGCGGATCGCCCGCGCCCGCGTCGCGCCGGCGGAGCAGCAACAGGCTGGCTGCGCCCATCGGACGCACCCAGGAAACGACGACCGGAATGCCGCTCCCCGGCGCTGTCTCGTCTGTTGATACGGTAACGCCGTGCTGCCGGATGATCACGGCTACGGGAGCGCCCGCGGCGAAGCCGGGCGCCGGCACCGCCCCGAGCGGGGTCTCCACCGTGCCGGCGGCGCCGACCGTGCCGCGGAACTTGTTCACCTCGCCCAGGAACTCGGCGACGAAGGCGGATTCGGGCCGCCGGTAGACGGCGTCGGGCGTGCCGATCTGCAGGACGCGCCCGGCCCGCATCACGGCGAGGCGGTCGCCGAGCAGCATCGCCTCCTCGGGATCGTGCGTGACCACGACCGAAGCCGAGCCGCTGTCTTTCAGCAGTCGCCACGTATCCTCGACCAGTCGGCGGCGAAGGCGCGCGTCGATGCCCGAGAACGGTTCGTCGAGAAAGAACAGCCCGGGGCCCGGCGCCATTGCGCGGGCGAGGGCCACGCGCTGTTGCTGCCCGCCGGACAGCGTGTGCGGATAGGCGTGGCCGAGATCCTCCATCCCGACGCGCGCCAGCGCCGTGCGCGCACGCAGCTTGCGCTCCGCAGGCGCGATCTTGTGGAGGCCGAACGCCGCGTTCTCCAGCACGGAGAGATGCGGAAACAGCGCGAAGTCCTGGAACAGGAACCCCACGTTGCGCGCTTCCGGCGGCAATTCGTCCCTGCCCGCCTCGGCCACGACGCGATCCGCGATCGAGATGCGCCCGACCTGCAGCGGCTCGAGGCCCGCCGCCACGCGCAGCAGCGTGGATTTCCCGCAGCCCGACGGGCCGACGAGGCACAGAATTTCGCCCTTGGCCACGGTGAGCGACACGGCGTTCAGCGCCACGGTCGCGCCGAACCGATGGCTCACCTCGTCGATGATCAGCGCGGTCATGGCCTCAGCGCGCCCAACCAACGCGGCCGCCCCCGCATTTCTGGGGACGACACGGACCCGGGATCTTCGGAACGTTTCGTCATGCTGCGCGGAGGCCCTGAATCGCCGCGCTCTGCTCGTCGGCCGTACCCGGCCGCGCGCGCGCGATCGCGCGGGACAACAGGATCACGGGCACGATGCCGACGGCGACGATCGCCAGCGCGCCGGGCGCCGCCAGCTTGAGCTGCTCGTCGCTGGCGAATTCGTAGGTGCGGATCGCCAAGGTGTCGAAATTGAACGGGCGCAACATCAGGGTCGCTGGCAGCTCTTTCATCACGTCGACGAATACCAGCAGTGCGGCCGTGAGGATGCTGCCCTTCAGCATCGGCGCGTGGATGCGGCGGAACACGCCGCCGGGGCCGTAGCCGAGCATGCGCCCGGCATCGTCCATGTGCGGCGTCACGCGCGTGAAGCCGGATTCGACGGCGCCCAGCGCGATCGGCAGGAAGCGGACGGCATAGGCGAAATAGAGCGCGAACAGGCCGCCCGATAGCCACAGCGACGTGCCGCCGGTCAGCGCGTTCGCGAGGCGGTCGAAGCCGCCGAGGATCAGCGCGACGCCGACGGCGATCACCGCGCCCGGAACCGCGTAGCCGAGGCCGACGACGGCGGACGCGCCGCGCAGCGCGCGGTTCCGCCGGCTGCGGCGCAGCGCATAGGCGATCGCGCCGCCGAACATCACGCACAGCACCGCGGCGCCGCTGGCGAGGATGAAACTGTTGGCGGCCAGGCGCCAGAAGCGCGCGTCGAACGCCTCGGCGTGATCCAGCGTCCAGAGGCCGAGCGCCGCCGCCGGCAGCAGAAAGCCGAGGAAAATCGGCATGAAGCAAAACAGCGCCGCGCCGGACGCGCGCCAGCCGCGCAGTTCGTACGCGGGCAGCGGCCGGTAGCGGCGGGAAAGGTGCATGAACGCGGCGCGTCCGCGCGACGCGCGCTCGATCCAGACGAGCAGCGCGACGAACGCGATCAGCAGCAAGGCAAGCTGTGCGGCGCCGGCCGCGTCGCCCCGCGCCTGCCAAACGCGGTAGATGGCGGTGACGAACGTATCCACGCCGAAATGCTGCACCGCGCCGAAATCGTTGAGTGCTTCCATCAGCGCCAGCGCGGCGCCGACCGCGATCGAGGGGCGCGCCAGCGGCAGCCCCACGCGGCGCGCGCTGCCCCACGGCGTGAGCCCGAGCGTGCGGCTCACTTCGAGCACGCACACCGACTGCTCGAGGAACGCGGCGCGCGCCAGCATGTAGACATAGGGATAGAGAACGACGGTGAGAACGACGATGGCGCCCCACAGCGAGCGGATGTTCGGATACCAGGAGATGGCGCCCTCGGCGCCAAGCCATTGGCGGAGCGCCGCATGTACCGGCCCCGCCGCGTCGAACAGGCCGGCATAGGCATAGGCGACGACATAGGCCGGCACGGCCAGCGGCAACAGCAGCGCCCATTCGAACACGCGCCGACCCGGAAACCGGCAGAGGCTCACGAGCCACGCCGCGCCCACGCCCCCGGCGATCGTTCCCGCCCCCACGCCGAGCACGATCCACAGCGGGTTGCCGACGTTGCGCGGCAGCACGGTTTCGGCGAGATGGCCGAGAAACCCGCCCTCGGCCGCGAACGCTTTCCAGACCACGGCGGCCAGCGGCAGCGCGACTGCCGCGGCCAGCACGAGACCGAACACCGCCCAGGCACGGTCAGGATTCGCGCGCATAACGCCCTACTTGCCTCTTCCGCGCGGCGGGAGAGGAGGGGCCCAAGCGGCGCCCTTGCGCCGTTTGGGAGCTGAGGGAAAACCCTTGCCGCCCGA
>CAZUYG010000301.1:0-5116 GCA_964624265.1 uncultured Candidatus Odyssella sp. | reverse complement strand
TTCGTCGGCGCGCTGGTGGCGGTCATCGTCATCACGTTCCTGGCCCCGGTCGTCGCGCGGTTCGCGCTGAAATTCGGCCCCGCCGAGCTGTTCGCGGTGCAGTTCCTGACCTTCGCGAGCTTCATCGGCATGGGGCGCGGCTCGCCGTTCAAGACGCTGGCCTCGATGGCGCTCGGCTTCTCGCTCGCGTCGGTCGGCCTCGACACGGTCACCGGCCAGCTCCGCATGACCTATGGCTTCACCGATCTGCTGAAGGGCTTCCAGTTCCTCGTGGCCGTGATCGGCCTGTTCGGTATCGGCGAGATCCTGCTCTCGATGGAAAGCGGGCTCGCGTTCAGCGGCGCGAAGGCAAAGCTGCGCATGAACGCGGTGATCACGACCTGGGTGAAGCTTCCGAAATACTGGGTCACCTCGTTGCGCAGCTGCCTGATCGGCTGCTGGATGGGCATCACGCCGGGCGGCGCCACGCCGGCCTCGTTCATGGCGTACGGCCTCGCCAAACGGATGTCGAAGGACGGCAACAAGTTCGGCAAGGGCCAGATCGAAGGCGTGGTCGCGCCCGAAACCGCCGCGCACGCCGCCGGCACCAGCGCGCTGCTGCCGATGATCACGCTCGGCATTCCGGGCTCGCCGACCGCCGCCGTGCTGCTCGGCGGCCTGCTCATCTGGGGCCTCCAGCCCGGGCCGCTGCTGTTCGTCGAGCAGAAGGATTTCGTCTGGGGCCTCATCGCCAGCATGTATCTCGGCAACGTGGCCGGGCTCATCATCGTGCTCACCTGCGTGCCGCTGTTCGCGGCCATCCTCCGTATTCCCTTCAGTATCATCGCGCCGGCGATCATGGTGATCTGCGCGATCGGCGCCTACACGGTGAACAACGCGATGTTCGACGTGTGGCTGATGGTGGCGTTCGGCGTGATCGGCTACGTGTTCAACAAGCTCTCCTATCCGCTGCCGCCGCTCGTTCTCGCGCTCGTTCTCGGAGACATGGCGGAAAGCTCGTTCCGCCAGGCGATGCTGTCCTCGCAGGGCAGCCTCGGCATCTTCTGGTCGAACTGGCTGGTCGGCGGGATCATGGGGCTCGGCGTGATCCTGCTGTTCTGGCCGCTGATCAAGCGCGTGCTCGCGCTCTTCCGCCGGCGCGCGCCGGCCGATCTCTCCGCCTAGCGTCCGTCGCCGTGCCTCGTTCCGTGTTCGCGTTTCGCCAATAACAACCGCCATAACCGCAAGGAGAGGACAATGTCGAAGCAAGCGTATCCTCGCTGGAGCAAAGCGCTGGTGCTCGCCGCGGGCGCGGCCGCGCTGGCGCCCGCCGCCGCGGCGCCCGCGGCCGCCGAAGCCTGGCAGCCGCAGAAAGCGGTGACGTTCATCATTCCGGCCGGAACCGGCGGCGGCGCCGACCAGATGGCGCGCTTCATCCAGGGCATCGTCACCAAGCACAATTTGATGAGCCAGCCGATCATCGTCATCAACAAGGCCGGCGGCGCGGGCGCCGAAGGCTTCCTGGAGGTGAAAGGCAGCAAGGGCGATCCGCACAAGATCATCATCACGCTGTCGAACCTGTTCACGACGCCGCTGGCCACCGGCACGCCGTTCAGCTGGAAGGACCTGACGCCGGTTTCGATGCTGGCGCTGGATCAGTTCGTGCTCTGGGTGAACGCCGAATCGCCCTATACGACGGCGAAGCAGTACATCGACGCGGTGAAGGCCGCGCCGGACCGCCAGTTCAAGATGGCCGGCACCGGCTCCAAGCAGGAGGACCAGATCATCACCGTGGCGCTCGAGCGCGTGCTCGGCGGCAAGAAGTTCACCTACATTCCGTATTCGGGCGGCGGCGCGGTGGCGGTGCAGCTCGTCGGCAACCACGTGAACTCGACGGTCAACAACCCGATCGAGGCCGTGGCGCAGTGGAAGGCGGGCAAGCTGCGTCCGCTGTGCATCTTCGACGACAAGCGCAGCATCTACACGAACAAGGTCACGGCCACGATGGCGTGGAGCGACATCCCGACCTGCAAGGAATCGGGCGTCGGCGTCGATTACCAGATGTTGCGCGGCATCTTCATGCCAGCCGGCGTGACGAAGGAGCAGGTGGCGTTCTACGTCGACCTGTTCAAGAAGATGCAGGCGACGCCGGAATGGAAGAAGTTCATGGAGGACGGCGCGTTCAACCAGACCTTCATGGCCGGCGACGACTTCGCGAAATGGGTCGCCGCGGCCGAGAAGACGCACTACGACCTGATGAAGGAAGCGGGCTTCCTCGCGAAGCCCTGACGGCAAACGGGCCGGGCCCCCGTGGGCCCGGCCTCGCGCCTCTGACATGCGGTAAGAATCCATGAGCGACGGAGAAGGGCCCGGCGGCCCGCCCCTCATCTCGACGCGCACGATGGACATCGTCGTGGCGCTGCTGATGCTGGCTGCCGCCGCGGTGGTGATCAGCGACAGCCTGCGCCTCGGCATGGGCTGGCAGGAAAACGAAGGGCCGCGCGCCGGCTATTTTCCGTTCTATATCGGCCTGATCCTCGCCGTCTCGAGCGCGGTCAATCTCGTGCGGGCCGTGATCGACAGACGGGGCGGCACGAAGACGTTCACCACGAAGCCCGCGCTGCTCCAGGTGCTCGCGGTGCTGATACCGCTCGCCATCTATGTCGGCGCCGTCGCCATCATCGGCATCTACGTCGCGTCGATCGTCTACATGGCGCTGTTCATGTGGCATTTCGGGAAATACGCGATCTGGCGCGGGTTCCTGATCGGCTTCGCGGTCTCGGCGGTCTTCTTCCTGATGTTCGAAGTCTGGTTCCTCGTGCCGCTGCCGAAAGGGCCGCTCGACGAGCCGCTGGTGCCGGTCGTGACGGCCTTCATGAAATCGATCGGCCTGTAAACGCGCCGAATCCTCAGCACCGAGCCACCGGCAAAGCCATGGACGTTGTCCGCGGCGCGCGGACGCGATAGCTCTTGGCCATGAGCGGACGCATCAAGAGCCCGTGCAACGACGTCTGCCAGCTCGATGGAAAGAGCGGCTGGTGCCTCGGCTGCGGGCGCACCGGCGCCGAAATCGCCGCCTGGCCGCGCATCACCGACGAGGAGCGCGATCGCGTGATGGCGCTGCTGCCCGCGCGTCTCAATGCGATGGGCCTGCCCGCCGACGCCGCCGCGCGCCGCGAAGAAGGCGAGCGAAGGGCGCGCAAGCAGAGGATGGGGGATTCGTAGGGGCAGGTTCGAAACCTGCCCCTACGTCTAAAGCCGCGGCTACTCTTTAGCCGTGTCGAACCGCCAGACGTAGTTGCGGTTGAGCGTGTCGTACTGCTTCGGCCAGGCGAACTTGTCGGCGCCGATCCAGCCGAGCTCGTAGGCCGCGTGGCGCGTCCAGTATGGATCGAACAGGTGCGCGCGCGCGATCACGCAGAGGTCGGCGCGGCCGGCGGCGAGGATCGAGTTGACGTCCTCGAACGACGAGATGCCGCCCACCGCCATCGTCGGCATGCCGAGCTCGAGGCGGATGCGGTCCGCGAACGGCGTCTGGAACAGGCGCCCGTAGACCGGCTTCTCGTCGGAGACGACCTGGCCCGAGGAGACGTCGACGATGTCGACGCCGGCCGCCTTGAGCAGCTTGGCGATCTCCACCGCGTCCTTGGGCTCGACGCCGCCCTCTTTCCAGTCGTGCGCCGAGATGCGAACCGAGATCGGCTTGCCCTGCGGCCACGCGGCGCGCACCGCGCGATAGACTTCGAGCGGGAAGCGCATGCGGTTGGCGAGGCTGCCGCCGTAGTCGTCCTTCCGCTGGTTCGTCAGCGGCGAGATGAACGTGTTGAGCAGGTAGCCGTGCGCCATGTGCACTTCGAGCATGTCGAAGCCGGCCTCTTCCGACATCTTCGTCGCGCGCACGTAGTCGGCGATCACCGCGTCCATGTCGGCGCGCGTCATCTCGCGCGGCACCTGGCTGTGCGGCTTATAGGGCAGCGGCGAGGCCGCCATGATCGGCCAGTTGCCGTCCTTGAGCGGCTCGTCGTAGCCCTCCCACAGCAGGCGGGTCGAGGCCTTGCGGCCGGCATGGCCGAGCTGCAGCGCGATCTTGCTCTGCGTGTGCTTGTGCACGAAGTCGGTCACGCGCTTCCAGCCGGCGACGTGCTCCGGCTTGTACATGCCGGTGCATCCCGGCGAGATGCGCCCGTCGCGGGAGACGTCGGTCATCTCGGCGATGATCAGGCCGGCGCCGCCCATCGCGCGCGAGCCGAGATGGACGAGGTGCCAGTCGTCCGGCATGCCGTCCTCGGCCGAATACTGGCACATCGGCGAGACGACGATGCGGTTCGGCAGCACGAGATCGCGCAGCCGGAACGGCGTGAACATCGGCGGCGGCGCCGGCTCGGCGCGCACGTTGACGCCGCTCTGGTTGGCGGACTGCGACGCGAACCACTTGTCGACGCTGGAGACGTAGTTCGGATCGCGCTGGCGCAGATTGCCGTGGCTGATGCGCAGCGAGCGCGTCAGCAGCGCGAAGCCGAACTGCTTCGGATCGAGGTGGTGGTAATAGCGCTCCGCCTCCTCGAACCAGCGCTGCGAGACGTTGGCGGCGCGCTGCAGGCTTTCCACCTGCGGCTTGTAGTCTTTCACGTATTGCGGCAGGCCGGCCTTGATCGAGCCGGTTTCCGTGATCGCCTTGTGCAGCGCGATCGCGTCTTCCATCGCCAGCTTGGTGCCCGAGCCGATCGAGAAATGCGCGGTGTGCACCGCGTCGCCGGCCAGCACGACGTTGTCGAAATACCAGTTGCCGCAGGTGATGTTCGGGAAGTTCCGCCAGTGCGAGCGGTTCGTGATCACCTTGCCGCCGGGGATGTATTTCTCGAGCAGCTTGGCGATGTATTTCGCGGTCGCCGTCTCGTCGGTGACGCCGAGCCCCGTGTTGAGGAAGGTCTGGTCGGTGCACTCGATGATGAGCGTCGACATGCCTTCTTCGTAGCGGTAGCAGTGCGTCCGCCACAGCCCGTGCTCGTTCTCGATGAAGTGGAACGTGAAGGCCGGGAAATTGTAGTCGGTGCCGAGCCAGACGAAGCGGTTCGGCCGGAAGTCGATGTTCGGCAGGAACTTGTCCTTGTAGTGCTCGCGCGTGACGCTGTTCACG
>CAZUYG010000300.1:684-5122 GCA_964624265.1 uncultured Candidatus Odyssella sp. | reverse complement strand
GGGCGCCCTTCTGGCTGCCGGCTTCGTTGGTGAGCACGGCGATCGGCGTCTTCAGCGCGTGCGCGAGATTGCCGACATGCGTACGCGCGCGCTCGACGACCTCGGCGTTGTGGTCGAGCAGCGCGTTGATCTCGCGCGCGAGCGGCTCGACCTCGGCGGAAAACGAGCCCGTGAGCCGGTCGCTCTCGCCCGAGCGGATCGCGGCCAGCGCGTTCGGAATGCGCCGCAGCGGCCTGAGGCCGAAGCGCACCTGGAGCCAGACGGTGCCGATCAGCACGAGGCCGAGCGCCAGGATCGTGAGCACGATCGTGAGGCGGAAATCCTCGACATTCTCGTCCATCTCGGTGCGCACCGCGGCGACCGTGTAGACGAAATCCTTGTTGAGGTTGTCGGAGCGGATGTTGCGGCTCACCGCGCGCAGGCGCTGCGCGCCTTCGGGCGGGCGCGCGAAGGTGATGTCCTGCTCGTTGTCGCGCGCGGCGCCCTGCGGGGGGCGCACGTCGAGCGTCCAGCCCGCCAGCGACCGCGACGCGAGCACTGCCTTGCCCGCGCTGGTGATCTGCCAGTAATAGCCGGAATAGGCGCTTTCGTAGTCGCGCTCGGTCATCGGCTCGGCGAGGATCAGTTCGCCGTTCGCCTCGGCGCCGATGCGCGTGATGAGGCGGTTCAGAAGGTAATCGAGCTCGAAATCGAGCTGGCGTTCGAGCCCATCGCGGTAGAGCTGCGGCAATGCGATCGCCGCCGCCACGAGCGAGACGGTGATGACCGCCGCGGCGCCGAGCACGAGCCGCCCGGCGAGCGAGGCCACCGCCACGCGATAGATCGCCCTCGACCGGCGGAGGAGCCGGCGGAACATCTAGACCGAGTCGCCTTCGCCCGGCGGCGCCAGCTGATAGCCGAGGCCGCGCTTGGTATGGATGATCGGCACGCCGAGCTTCTTGCGCAGGCGCCCGACGAACACCTCGATCGTGTTCGAATCGAGATCGAAATCGTGATCGTAGATGTGCTCGGTGAGCTCGGTGCGCGAAACCACCTTGCCCTGATGGTGCATGAGATAGGCGAGCAGGCGCAGTTCCTGCGCGGTGAGCTTCACGGGCACGCCGTTGACCGTCACCCTGCTGCTGTTGGTGTCGAGCACGACGGGGCCGCACGAAAGCTCCGGCGCCGCGTGGCCGCCCGAGCGGCGGATGAGCGCGCGCACGCGGGCGAGCACTTCCTCCATGTGGAACGGCTTGGTGACGTAATCGTCGGCGCCGGCGTCGAAGCCGGCCACCTTTTCGCCCCACTGGCCGCGCGCGGTCAGAATGAGCACCGGCATCTTCTTGCCGGCCGTGCGCCAGCGCTTCAGCACCGTCACGCCGTCGACCTCGGGCAGTCCGAGATCGAGCACCACCACATCGTAGGGCTCGGTGTCGCCGAGAAAATGGCCCTCCTCGCCGTCGTCGGCGTGGTCGACCGCGTATCCCGCCTCGGTCAGGGCCTGCTTCAGCTGCCGCGAAAGCTCGGGATCGTCTTCGACGACCAGAACGCGCATGGACTCCCGCCCGCCAGAGGGTCAGGGGCCGCCGCGCACGCTCACGATGCGGCCCGAATACCGGTCGACAACGACATCGACGAGGCTGCCCCGGTTGCTGAGGATTCTAAAAGAATAGACCGGCCCCTGCAAACGGGCGTTCACGATGCGGCCGGGCACGCGGCTCTTGGCGATGGCCCAGATCTGCCCGTCGGGCAGTGGTTCGCGCCCGAACGCGTTACCCGGGGGCAGCGAGCGCATGCGCTCGTTCATCGGACCGCCATAGGCGTCGCGGCCGAACCCGCGCTGGAACGGCGGCCGAAGCCGGCCATTCTCGTCCGCGTTTCCGCCGCGCAGCTGCGCCAGCTGAGCACAGCGCCACCCGCAATCGCGCGCGCCGCCGTTCCAGGCGAGCGCGGCGCCCGGAAGCGTGCCCAGCGCGATCGCGGCGAGCGCCGCGGCTATGGCCATGCGTCGTTTCATGCCCGCATGATGTCGCCTGACCGCTGAACCTCGCCTGAACCGAGGCCGCGTCATTACGGCGCCCCTCTCTCGCCCCGCTCCCGTCTCGCGGCATCGTGACCGCACGCGCCGCGCGCCTTGGCCGTATTTGATGCGTGCTTTTCTGAACCGGACATGAATGCGGGTGTCACGCAGGGTTCAGCGCTCGCTTGCTATGCCGCGCCCGCACAGGGAGTTTTCGACCATGAAGATCGCGCTTGCCGCCGCGGCGCTGGCCCTTTCCGCCGCCACGCCCGTTCTGGCGCAAGGCTACGGCTATCAGAGCCCCGGCTACTCCTACACGCGACCGCCCTATTCCTATCAGCCGCCGCCCTACAGCTACATGCCGCCGTCCTATAGCTACGAGCCGCCGGGCTACACTTATACGCCGCCGAGCCAGTACCGGCGCGGCTATCACGCGAACATGCCCGAATACAATCGCGCCTATCGGTATCCGCAGAGCGCCTACGAGAACCCCGACTACGATCAGGGCTGGCGCCGGCGCAATGCCCGCGATCCGATCTACAACCGCTTCCACAATCCGCGGAACCCGACCGACGTGTGGAACTCCGCGCCGGCATACGAATCGCCCGGGCGCTGAGCGCGCGCGCACCGGAAGCTCACGATGTGCTGACGGCCGGCTTTTTCCCCCTCGTGCCGGCCGAACTCTCGCGGCCCGCCGCACGCGCGGCGGGCCGCTTTTTCGGCGGCACGGATGCCGCGGCGAGGTGCCCGACGAGCCTCTGCGCCGGCGCCGGCAGCCCGGCGAGCCGCCGCACGCAGATCGTGAGGCGGCGCAGCGCCCACGGATCGGAAAGCCGCACGTAGCCCATCGCCATGGCGGAGCGGCATCGCCGCGCGGCCGTTTCGGGCACGACGGCCAGCCCGGCGCCGCGCTCGACGAGGCGGCACACCGCCTGGAAATCCGGGAGACGCGCCCGCAGATGCAGCACGCGCCCGAGGCGCGCCGCCTGATCGCCGAGATGATCTTGCAGCGCGCTGCCGGCGCCGAGCCCGACCAGCGGATGGTCGAGCGCCTCGCGGAATACGATCGAGCGGCGGCGCGCGAGCGCATGCCCGCGCGGAACGGCGAGCACCAGCTGATCGGTGCTGAACGCGAAGGTTTCGAGGCCGGCGAGATCCACCGCGTCGGAGACGATGCCGATCTCGGCGCGGCCGTCGGCGACCGCGCGCACGATGCGCTGGCTCGGTTGTTCCTCCACTTCCACGTCGGTCTCGGGCTCGGCGGCGAGGAACGCGGCGAGGCGCTCGGGCACGAACTCGGCGAGCGCGGCCGTGTTGCACAGCAGGCGCACGCGGCCCTTGAGGCCCTTGGCGTAGCCGGCGAGTTCGCCCTGGAGCGCGTCGGCCTGCGCGAGAACGAGCCGCGCATGACGGGCCAGTGCGCGGCCCGCGGCCGTGGGCGTGGCGCCGCGCCGCCCGCGCTCGAGCAGACGCACGCGGAACGCCTCCTCGAGCCCGCGCAGCCGCGCGCTCGCCGAAGCCAGCGCCAAGTGCGCGCGGCCGGCGCCATGCGTGATGCTGCCTGCCTCGGCGACATCGAGAAACAGGCGAAGGTCGGTGAGATCGAACCGCATCGGCGCACTCCCCTGCAGCGGTCTTTGCCTTCGTAAATGACGAAGGCTGGCTTCGCATCTTCCACATTGTCTGGCGCGGCGTCCGGCGGCAAGCCTTTGGGCATGGAGCACGGATGGGCGATGGCGCTCGCGATCGCGCTCGCGTTCCTCGCCGCCGGCGCGGTCAAGGGCGTGATCGGGTTCGGACTGCCGACGATCGCGGTGGGAGGCCTCGGTGCGCTGATCCCGCCCGCCGAGGCGGCCGCCCTGATGGTCCTGCCTTCGCTGGTCACGAACCTCTGGCAGATGGCGGCCGGGCCGGCGTTACCGGTGCTGTTGCTGCGCCTCTGGCCGATGCTGATCGCGATCTTCGCCGGCACGCTCGGGGCTGCATGGCTTCTGGCCGGTGCCGGCCGCGGCGCCGCGACGTTCGCGCTCGGCGTCGTGCTCGTGCTGTATGCCTTGACGGGCTTCACGTCGTTTGCGTTCGCGTTGAGCCCCGCCCGCGAGCGACTGCTCGCGCCGCTCGCGGGCGCGGCCACCGGCGCGCTGACGGCTGCGACCGGCGTGTTCGTGCTGCCGGCGGCCGCCTACCTGCAGGCGCTGCGGCTCGAACGCGACGCGCTCGTGCAGGCGCTCGGATTGACGTTCACGGCGTCGACCGTGGCGTTGGCGCTGGCGCTCTGGCGAGACGGGCATCTGCTGCGCGCGCTCGGCGACGCGGCGCTCCTCGCCCTGCTGCCGGCGCTCGCCGGCATGGCGCTTGGCCGGAGGTTGCGGCGCTGGCTGCGCGCCGACATCTTCCGGCGATGCTTCTACGCCGGGCTTCTGCTGCTCGGCATCTACC
>CAZUYG010000300.1:0-674 GCA_964624265.1 uncultured Candidatus Odyssella sp. | reverse complement strand
GCCCGCCGGCGCGGCGATGGTTCGCTGCGCCTGGCGAATTCGGCCAGCGCGTGGCGCAGGATCTTCTTCATCGCGGTCGGCAGCGCCTGATCGGAAAGCTGCTCGCCGGGACACCAGACGCCCTTGGCGCGCGGACGGCGCTCGACGCGCGCGGCCCAGACCGTGAGCCGCAGCTCGAAATGCGTGAAGCCGTGCCGCACGGTGCCGGGCAGCACGCGCCACGAGGCCGGCGCCGGCGCCGCCGCCGCCGCCTCGCCGGCCGAGGGCGTCTTTTCCGCCCAGCCGGTGGAGGGCACTTCCATCATTCCGCCGAGCAGTCCCTTTTCGGGCCGCCGGCGCAGCAGGATCGCGCCATTGCGGTCGATGAGAAAGAACGCCACGCCGTGGCGCACGGGGCGCGCGGGCTTCGCCAATTTGCGCGGCAGCGCTTCCGCGATGCCGCGGGCGCGGGCTTCGCACGCGGCGCTCCATGGGCACACGAGGCAGCGCGGCGCGCGCGGCGTGCAGACCGTGGCGCCGAGGTCCATCAGCGCCTGCGCGAAATCGCCGGGGCGTGCTTCGGGCACGTGCCGCCGCGCGAGTTCGCGCAGCGCCGGCTTCGCCGCCGGCAGCGGGATTTCGACCGCGTGGAGCCGCGCCATCACCCGCTCGACATTGCCGTCCACCGCGGCTTC
>CAZUYG010000299.1:0-5124 GCA_964624265.1 uncultured Candidatus Odyssella sp. | reverse complement strand
ACCTTGCCCATCTTGGCGTCGTCTTCAGCCATGTGCTTCGCGAACTGGCCGGGATCGCCCCACACCATCCCGAAACCGCGCTGGGTCATGAATTCCTTGAACTCCTTGGCGTCCCAGGCCTTCTTCAGGGCCGGCACGATGCGGTCGACGGCTTCTTTCGGCATACCCTTGGGCGCCGCGATGCCGCGCCAGGCTGCGAGCGTCCAATCGGTGCCGAGCGTCTCTTTGAGCGTCGGCACGTCCGGGAAGGCAGGGTTGCGCTGCGGGGCCATGATCGCGAGGCTGCGCGCCTTTTTGGCATCGAGCATCGCGCGCGCTTCCGGGACCGAGCAGGTGACGATATCCACGCCGCCGGCCGCGAGATCCTGCATCGCCGGCGCTGCGCCGTTCGAGGGCACCCACGGCACCGAATCCGGCTTGATCCCCATCGCCTCGAGCCAGCCGGCGAGGGCGACGTGCCAGATGCCGCCTTGGCCGGTGCCCGAAGCCTTGAGCTTGCCCGGATTCGCCTTGATGTACGCCACCAGCTCTTTCACGTCCTTCCAGGGCGCGTCGGCTTTCACCTGAACGCCGGGCGGGTCGGAATTGAGCAGCGCCAGCGGCGTATAGCTCGTGCCGTCGAGCTTTGTGAGGCCCTGCCAATGCATCATCCCGATTTCGACGGTGATCATGCCGATCGTGTAGCCGTCCGGCGCGGCAGTGGAGATCGCCGAGTGGCCCACAACGCCATTGCCGCCGGTCCGGTTCACGACGTTCACCGGCTGACCCAAATCCTTTTCGAGCAGCGTGCCGATGATGCGCGCGGTCTGGTCCGTGCCGCCGCCGGCGCCCCAGGGAACCACGAGCTGGATCGGCCGGCTCGGATACTTGCCCTGCGCGCGCGCGGGCAACGTGCCGAGGCCCGCCGCGGCCGAGGCGGCGGCCGCCGTCGCAAGGAAGGTGCGTCTCTTCATCATGGTGCGATTTCCTCCGGTGATTTCATTGTTGGCCCGCCGATCATGGTGCCGGCTTCGGGCGAAGCGGACGGAGTATATCGCGGCGAAATAGCCTTGGCGACGCGGCGCGTGGCATGCCAAAGAACGGGCACACCGCCGATGCGGGCGGCCTTCTACTCGCGGCGACCGCGGTTGCGCGGCGTCGCCGCGCATGGCAAAAACCGATCGGGGACCCGCGCGCTAACACGCCGCCTGTCTCGTCACCATCCAAATCCGAGCGCCCAGTGAACGCAATGTCCCGGCCGATCAAGAAGGCCGTCTTTCCCGTCGCCGGCCTCGGCACCCGCTTCCTTCCGGCCACCAAAGTGATGCCGAAGGAGATGCTCGTCGTCGTCGACAAGCCACTGATCCAGTGGGCCGTCGAGGAGGCCGCGGCTGCCGGCTGCACCGATTTCATCTTCGTGACGTCGCGCGGCAAGTCGATGCAGGTCGATCATTTCGACCATCACGAAGAGCTCGTGCAGGTGCTGACCCAGCGCGGCAAGAAAGCCGAGCTCGAAGCCGTCGAGGCGATTCTGCCGCCGGAAGGCCGCGTGATCTCGACGCGCCAGCCGCGCGCGCTCGGCCTCGGTCATGCGGTGTGGTGCGCGAAGCGCATCATCGGCGACGAGCCGTTCGCCGTGATCCTGCCCGACGACATGGTTCTGGCCGA
Organism: uncultured Candidatus Odyssella sp.; assembly: GCA_964624265.1. Lineage (GTDB taxonomy): Bacteria > Pseudomonadota > Alphaproteobacteria > Bin65 > Bin65 > SBBV01. Next base: position 3,477 of record CAZUYG010000299.1, on the reverse strand, counting down.
CACGCCGTGCCTGAAGCAGATGGTCGAGGCCTACAACCGCACGGGGGGCAGCGTCGTCGGCGTCATGGACGTGCCGCGCGAGCACACGCGGCGCTACGGCATTCTCGATGTCGCCGCCGACGACCGGCGCGAGGGCTCGCTCGTCCCGATCAAGGGCCTCGTCGAGAAGCCCGCGCCGGAGAAGGCGCCGTCGACGCTGTCGATCATCGGACGCTACATCCTCCAGCCGGAAATCTTCGAGCATCTGGAGAAGGGCGAGCGCGGCGCGGGCGGCGAAATCCAGCTCACCGACGCGATGGCGCGCATGATCGGGCAGGGGCCGTTCCACGGCTACCGCTTCCGCGGCACGCGCTACGACTGCGGCGACAAGGCCGGTTACATCGCCGCCAACCTCGCCTTTGCGCTCGAGCGGCCGGATCTCGCTCCGGCGGTGCGCGCGCACGCCAAACGCCTCGTCGGCTGAGGCGCCTCCATGCGCATCGCGATGATCGGCACCGGCTATGTCGGGCTCGTCTCGGGCGCCTGTTTCTCGGAATTCGGCATCGACGTCGCCTGCGTCGACAAGGACGCGGCAAAGATCGCGTCGCTCAAGGCCGGAAAGATTCCGATCTACGAGCCGGGACTCGACGATCTCGTCGAACGCAACGTCAAGGCCGGCCGCCTGACCTTCACGACCGATCTCGCCGCCGCCGTGGCCGGCGCCGAAGCCGTCTTCATCGCCGTCGGCACGCCGTCGCGCCGCGGCGACGGCCACGCCGATCTGACTTACGTCTTCGCGGCGGCCGAGGAGATCGCGCGATCGCTGACCGGCTATGCCGTGATCGTGACGAAATCCACGGTTCCGGTCGGCACCGGCCGCAAGGTCGCCGAGCGAATCCGCGCGGCGCGCCCGGACGCGCAATTCGACGTGGCATCCAATCCCGAATTCCTCCGCGAAGGGTCGGCAATCGGCGACTTCATGCGGCCCGACCGCGTCGTGATCGGCACGACGAGCGAGCGTGCGCGCGAGGTCATGCGGCGCATTTACCGCCCGCTCTATCTGATCGAGCGGCCGATCCTGTTCACGAAGCTCGAAACGTCGGAACTGATCAAGTACGCGGCCAACGCATTCCTGGCCGCCAAGATCACGTTCATCAACGAAGTCGCGGATCTCTGCGAAAAGCTCGGCGCCGACGTGCACGACGTCGCGAAGGGAATCGGCCTCGACGGACGCATCGGGGCGAAATTCCTGCATCCGGGGCCGGGCTACGGAGGTTCGTGCTTTCCGAAGGACACGATGGCGCTCGTGCGTACCGCGCAGGAGGCGCATTCGCCGCTACGCATCATCGAGACGGTCGCCGACATCAACGAGAAGCGCAAAAAGGCGATGGCGGCGCGGGTCATTGCGGCGTGCGGCGGCAGCGCCGCGGGCAAGACGATCGCGGTGCTCGGCCTCACCTTCAAGCCCAACACCGACGACATGCGGGAAAGCCCGAGCCTCGACATCGTGCCGGCGCTGCTCGAGGCCGGCGCGCGGGTGAAGGCGCACGATCCCGAAGGCATGGACGAGGCGAGGAAGCTGCTGCCCGGCATCGAATACTGCGCCGGTCCCTACGAGGCGATGCAGGGCGCCGACGCGCTGGTGATCGTCACCGAATGGAACGCGTTCCGTAACCTGGACATGGCGCGCATGAAAGCTGCGCTCAAAGCGCCCGTCGTCGTCGATCTCCGCAACGTCTACAATCCGCGCGAAATGGCTGCGGCCGGTTTCCGCTACACGTCGATCGGCCGGCCGCCTTCGGCCTATGCGGAGGACGCATGACCAAGCTCGCACCCGCGATTCTGCGCGAATACGACATTCGCGGCGTGGTCGGCCAGCACTTGAGCGAGCGCGAGGCTTACGCGATCGGCCGCGCATTCGGCACGATCGTGGCGCGGCGCGGCGGCAAGACCGTCTGCCTCGGCTACGACGGCCGTGTTTCGTCGCCGGGCTTCGCGGCGGCGTCGGCGGAAGGCCTCGCGGCCTCGGGGCTCGACGTCTGGCGGGTCGGGCGCGGGCCCACGCCGATGCTGTATTTCTCGGTGTTCCATTTCGGCGCCGACGGCGGGCTGATGATCACCGGCTCGCACAATCCGCCCGACCAGAACGGCTTCAAGATGACGCTGGGCCCCGCGCTCGGCGCGATGCCGCTGTTCGGCGCGGAAATCCAGGGCCTCGGCGAGATCGTGCGCAAGGCCGACTACACCAACGGGCTGGGCAAGGTGTCCGAGCGTCCGGTGTTCGACGACTATGTCGCGCATCTCGCCGCCGAGGCCGGCACCGGCGGAAAGGCGCTGACCGCGGTATGGGACGCCGGAAACGGCGCGGCCGGCGAGGCCATGCTGGCGCTGACGCAGCGCCTGTCGGGACGCCACGTGCCGCTCTACCCCGAAATAGACGGGACTTTTCCGCATCACCATCCCGATCCGACGGTGGCGGCCAATCTCGCCGATCTGCAGGCCGCGGTGACAAGCGAGAAGGCGGATTACGGCGTGGCCTTTGATGGCGATGGCGACCGCATCGGCCTCGTCGACGGCAAGGCGCGCATCCTGTGGGCCGATCAGCTCATGGTGCTGTTCTCGCGCGACCTGCTCGCGGCCCGGCCCGGTAGCCCGATCATCGCCGACGTGAAGGCGAGCCAGGTGCTGTTCGACGAAATTGCCAAGGCCGGCGGCCAGCCCGTGATGTTCAAGACCGGCCATTCGCTGATCAAGGCGAAGATGAAGGAAATGAAGGCCCCGCTCGCCGGCGAGATGAGCGGTCACATCTTCTTCGCCGACCGCAACAAGGGCTACGACGATGGACTCTACGCCGCGGCGCGGCTGCTGCGCATTCTGCGTCATGCCGATTTCTCGCTGGCGGATTTCCTGGATGGGCTCCCGCCGGTCGTCAACACGCCGGAACTGCGTTTTGCCGTGCCGGCAGAGCGCAAGTGGGCGGTGATCGACGAAGTCCGCGCCCGGCTCGCCGCGGCGAAAGCCGACGTCAACGGCATCGACGGCGTGCGGGTGAAGACCGATGACGGCTGGTGGCTGCTGCGGGCGTCGAACACGCAGGACGTTCTGGTGGCGCGCTGCGAGGCGGCGGACGCGGCGGGCCTGGCGCGCCTCAAGCAGCAGCTCGGGCGCGAGCTCGCCGCTTCCGGACTGACATTGCCCGAAGATGCCGCCGCGCACTGATCCGCGCGCGCATGCGGCCCGCGACCGCGTCGCGCGGTTCGATTTCTTCTTCTACGGCACGCTGTGCGATGCGGACGTGCGCAAGGTCGTGTTCGGCCGCGTTGTCGACGCGGTGCCCGCTACGCTCGCGGACCACGAGGCCGTGCCGGTAGCACGCGGACGATTTCCAATGCTGATGTTCCAGCGCGGTCGCTCGGCGGCAGGCGTGCTCTGCCGCAACCTCACTCTCATGGAAGCCGCGCGGCTCGGGTCTTACGAGCATGAGGGGAGGGACTACGG
>CAZUYG010000298.1:0-5127 GCA_964624265.1 uncultured Candidatus Odyssella sp. | reverse complement strand
CAAATCGCTCGCTCTCCAGATCCCAACAGCGCTCCTCACCAGCGCCGACGACGTGATCGAATAGTCTTCGGAGCGGCGCCTGCTTCGGGGCGGTGGCGGCTATCGCTCGCTGTCCGCTGCCGAAGCAAGCGGGCGCAGAAAACTCGAAAACCTCAAGGGCGAGCACCTCATCCGGTCGCGCCGGCGACCCTGTGCGGCAGTGTGCAATTTGTTGCGCCCACCGCAAACATCGTGCGCTGCCGGTATAGCGGGGTCGCCGCCGTCGCCGATATTGTCGCACCCGCGCTGCGCTATTGTCGCAGTGGAACTGCGCCGCCCAGTGCGCAGCCGTCAGCAAACAGGAAACGCCATGCTCGACAATCCGCCGGGCGCTGCGCCGTTCGTCAGCGTCAACGCGATCAAGACCGAAATCGTCCGCCGCGGGAAGGGCAGCCCGCTGCTGTTCCTCCACCCCGAGCTCGGCGTGAATCCCGGCGCCCCGGTGCTCGACCGGCTCGCCGCGCGCTTCGACGTGGTGGCGCCGTCCTTGCCCGGCTACGGCCACACCGATCTGCCGCGCACCTACAACTCGGTCGACGATCTCGCCTATTTCACGCTCGACCTGATCGAGACGCTCGATCTGCGCGATGTCGTGCTGGTGGGCGTCAGCATCGGCGGCTGGGTCGCGGCCGAGATCGCGACCAAGACCACGGAGCGCATCAAGAAACTGGTGCTCGTCAATCCCGCCGGCATCAAGACCGGCGGGCCGACGCATCGCGACATGGTCGATATTTTCGCGCTGCCGCAGGCGGAGCTCGAGGCGGCGGCCTTCCACGACACGAGCCACGCGCGCTTCGACCCGAAGGCCGCCACCGAGGACGAGGTCTACGTCCGCCTGCGCAACCGCGAATCGACCGTGCTCTTCTCGTGGTCGCCCTACATGTACAATCCGAAGCTGCTGGGCCGCCTGCACCGCATCAAGGTGCCGACGCTGGTGCTGTGGGGCGCCGCCGATCGCATCGCGCCCGCGGATTACGGCCGCGCCTATGCCCGCGCCATTCCCGGCGCGCGGTTCGAAGCGATCGAGAAGGCGGGGCGCTTCCCGCACATCGAGCAGCCGCAAGTCTTCGCCGACCGAATCGCCGCTTTCGCCGCCTGAGGGCCAGCACCATGCGCGTCTATCATTTCACCGAGCAGCCCTATCCCGATGCCTGGGACAAGGACCCCGTTTCGATCCGCGCGACCCTGCCGAGCAAGTGGATGGACCCGGCGCGGGCCGCCGACCTCTATCACGAATATCTCGACGAGTGGCAGCTCGCCGACGAGCTCGGGCTCGACATCTTCGTCAACGAGCACCACAGCACGGCGACGTGCCTCACCGCCTCGGCAAACCTGATCCTCGGCATCCTCGCGCGCACCACCAAGCGCGCGCGGCTGCTCGGGCTCGGCTTCCCGATCGCCAACAACTCGAATCCGCTGCGCGTCGCCGAAGAGCTGGCGATGATCGACGTGATCTCGCGCGGGCGGCTCGAGATGGGCTTCGTGAAGGGCGTGCCCTACGAGATCCATCCCGCGAACTCGCTGCCGGTGCGCCACACCGAGCGCTTCTGGGAGGCGCACGATTTCATCCTGAAGGCGCTGACGACGCATGACGGGCCGTTCAGCTGGGAGGGCGAGTTCTTCCAGTACCGCAACGTCAACGTCTGGCCGCGCCCCTATCAGCAGCCGCATCCGCCGGTGTGGATCAGCGCCAACAGCGTGCCGAGCGCGATCCCGATCGCGCAGCGCGGCCACGTTCTCGGCACGGTGATGACCGGCTACAAGGCCAAGGCGCTGTTCGATCAATACCGCAAGGCCTGGCGCGAGGCGGGCAAGCCCGAGCCGGTGCCGCTCGACCGGCTCTGCTATGCGGGTTTCGTCGGCGTCGGCAAGACGAGCGCCGAAGGCCACCGGCGCGGCAACCTCGTGATGGCCTATCTCCGCACCAACGCCATCGTCGGCGAGGCGTTCAAGAATCCGCCGGGCTTCATCCCGGCCGGCCCCGCCGCGAAGATGATCAAGCAGACCGGAACCATGACGTTCCTCTCGCACGATCTCTTCGCCAAGGACGGAACCAATCTCGGCCCGTTCACCGAGGCCAGCCTGCAGGGCACGATCGACGGCGGGCTCATGTTCACCGGCACGCCCGACGAGGTTTACCAGCAGATGGTGGACTTCTACGACACGGTCGGCGGCTTCGGGCATTTCCTGATGATGGCGCAGGCCGGCACGATGAACTACGCTGACACGTCCGAAAACCTGACCCTGTTCGCCCGCGAGGTGCTGCCCCGCATCACCGAGTATCACCGCAAGCGGCAGAAAGAGATGGGCCTGCCCGCGCGGGCGATGGCCTGAGGTGTAATCATACCGATTCGATTTCGTTCCAACCCGGGTCGGAAGAGCCTATAACCGGAATGTTCTTGAGGGAGGACACAAGCTTGGAAGGGCGCCAGGACGTGCGCACCCAGGCGCGCGCCGGCATCGCGATTCGCGGGCTGGCCAAGACATTCGACGTGCGCCCGGCGCCGGTTCAGGCGCTGGACACGATCGACATGTTCGTCGCCGAGGGCGAATTTCTCTGCATCGTCGGCCCGAGCGGCTGCGGGAAGACGACTCTGCTGCGCATCCTCGCCGGGCTCGAGACGCCCTCGGTCGGCGCGATCGACATCTCGATCAAGCACGAGGGCCGCCCGCTCCAGTCGATGGTGTTCCAGGAGCAGGGCGTGTTTCCCTGGCTGACCACGCTCGACAACGCGGCCTTCGGCATGCAGGCACGCGGCGTGTCCAAGGCCGAGCGCCACGACGTCGCGCGCAAGATGCTCGCCAAGCTCGGGCTCGCCGGCTTCGAGCGCACTTATCCGCGGCAGCTTTCGGGCGGCATGCGCCAACGCGTGAACCTCGCGCGCGCCTTCGCGAACGATCCTGCGATCCTGCTCATGGACGAGCCGCTCGGCGCGCTCGACGAGCAGACCAAGATGCTGGTTCAGGACGACCTGCTGAAGCTCTGGGAAGAGACGCGCAAGACCGTGATCTTCATCACCCACAGCCTCGACGAGGCGGTGGTGCTCGGCGACCGCGTGGCGGTGATGAGCCACCGCCCGGGCCGCATCAAGGCGCTGTTCGACGTGCGCCTGCCGCGCCCGCGCAACGCGCTCGAGCTCCGCAACAACCCCGAGTTCATCGAGGTGCGCCGCCAGGTGTGGGAATCGCTGCGCGAAGAAGTGCTCGCGTCGAGGGGAGAGTAGCCGATGGCCGCTGCCTCCACGCCCGGCCGCCCCGGCAACAACACCGCCTGGTACTGGACCAGGTGGTTCCTGATGCGCTTCGGCAGCCCGATCGCGCTGTTCGGACTGTGGGAGATCGCCGCGCGCAACAATCTCATCGACGCGCGCGTTCTGCCGGCGCCATCCAAGGTGGCCGTCACGATCTGGGACATGATCCAGAACGACGATCTGCTCCGGCACACCGGCATCACGACGCTGCGGTTCCTGGTCGGCATGATCGTCGGCACGATTCCGGGCGTGCTGCTCGGGATCACGATGGGCCTGTTCCGCCCGGTGCGCGTGATTCTCAATCCGCTCGTGGCCATCCTCTATCCCATCCCGCGCATCGCGCTGTTCCCGCTCGTGCTGATCCTGGTCGGGCTCAACGAGACGTCGAACATGGTGATGATCGCGATCGGGCCGTTCTTCACGATGCTCATCACGGCGATGGCCGCGGTGATGAACGTGGAGCCGATCTATCGCGACGTGGCGCGCAATTTCGGCGTGAAGCCGAGGCACCTCTACTTCACCGTGACGCTGCCGGCCGTGCTGCCCGCGCTGATGGCGGGCGGGCTCGTCTCGCTCGGCCTCGCGCTGCTCGGCACGGTCGCCGTGGAGTTCCTCGTCAGCACCGAGGGCCTCGGCTACATCATCTGGAATTCGTGGCAGGTGCTGTCGCTCTCGCGCTCGATGGCGGGCCTCGTCGTGGGCGCGCTGCTCGGCGCCGCCTGCTACCTGCTGATGGACTGGCTCGAGCGCTGGATCACACCCTGGCAGAAACCGGCGAAGCGGTGATGGCGATGCACCCCCGCGACATGGAGCAGACGTCCGGGCCGGGCCTGGCAGGCTTCATCGGGGAGTTCGCGTTTCCGCGCGCGGCGCTGGAGTTCGAAACCGAGAGCCTGCGCGCCGTGGCGCCGCATTTCACCAAGCTCAACGCGGCCCCGGCGGAATTCTCGATCGATCCGGGCGGGCAGTTCCGCGGCTTCCGCCGGGCGCGCGCCCAGGTCGGCCGCACGACCTTCGACTATTTCCAGATCGACTGCTCGACCGGAAACCAGATCGTTTCGACCCGGCCGCGCGAGGGCGAGTATTTCCTGTTCGTGCCGTTCCGCGGCGCGATCGAGGTCGTGCAGGGCAATGCGCGCATCGCGGTGGCGCCCGGCCAGATCGCGCTGGTGGGCTCCGCCACCTACACGCAGAAGCGCTACCGCGAGAACGCCGAGCTGCTCGTGATCCAGATCACGCGCCAGATGCTGACCAAGACCCTGGCCGACGAATACGGCCCGCTCGCCGACCCGATGATCGAGTTCGAGCCGCGCGTGGTGGCGGATTTCGCCAGCGTTCCGACGCTCGCGCGCTTCATCGGCATGCTCTGCCGCGACGCCGGCGAGGCGCGGCCCTGCATCGACGATCCGGCGACGGCGCGCGCCTGCGAGCGCACGCTGATCCTCCTCGTCGCGCAGAGCTTCCCGCACAATCTCTCCACGCGGCTCGCGAAGCCGCAATCGCCGGCCGCGCCCTATTACGTGCGCCGGGTGCAGGATTTCATCCGCGCCAACGCGGCGCGCCCGGTGACCGCCGCCGAGATGACGGCGCTGGCCGGCGTCAGCCCGCGCGCGCTGTACTACGGATTCAAACGCACGCTCGGCGTTTCGCCGATGAAGTATCTGAAGCACGTCCGCCTCGACGGCGCGCGCGCGGCCCTGCGCCGCGCCGGGCCGCTGCGGCGGACGGTGACGGAAATCGCCCTCGCCGCGGGCTATACGAGCGTAAGCCGGTTCTGCCGCGACTACCGCGCGCATTTCGGCGAAACGCCGACCGCGACGATGCGCGAACGATAATG
>CAZUYG010000297.1:0-5135 GCA_964624265.1 uncultured Candidatus Odyssella sp. | reverse complement strand
GTCGTCCTCCTTGTCCTGGTGCGCGTAGATCGTGTCGTAGCCGAGCGTCCAGGCGATGCCGCCGACGTAGAGCAGCGCCGGCGCCCAAGCGAGCCCGCCCGCCACGGCCGCCCAGCCGAGCAGCGCGCCCCAGTTGAAGGCGAGGCCGAGCACGAATTGCGGCCAATAGGTGATCCGCTTCATCAGCGGATAGGTGAAGACGAGCAAGAGCGAGGCCGCGCCCAGCGCCACGGCATACCAGTTGAGCTGCAAGAGGATCGCGAGGCCGACGCCGAGCAGCGCCAGCATGAAGGCAATCGCCTGCCGCACGCTCACCTGGCCGCTCGGGATCGGCCGCGTGCGCGTGCGCTCCACCTTCGCGTCGAAATCGCGGTCGACGATGTCGTTGTAGGTGCAGCCGGCGCCGCGCATCACCATCGCGCCCACGCCGAACAGCAGGTAAAGCCAGGCGAGATGCAGCCATTCGCGCCCGGAGGCGGGCGCCTTCTCGAGCGCGAAGACGAGGCTCCACCAGCACGGCCACAGCAGCAGCCAGGTGCCGATCGGCCGGTCGAGCCGCATCAGCTTGGCATAGGGGCGCAGCGCCCGCGGCAACACGCGGTCGACCCAGCCTTGCGCCGGCATGTCGGTGCCGGCGATCAAGTGATGCGGGTTCCGGGCGGCTTCGGCCATGCGCTAAGGTTAGACCCATGAAGCAGGCGGACCAAGGCGGCGAATTGCACGCGGGGCGGCGCGAAGCCGCCGTGCAGGTGGGCGTGCGCCTGTTCGTGGAAGCCGATCTCGCCGCCGGCGCCGAGGCGCCGCTGGACCCGGCGCAGGCGCACTATCTCAGGAACGTGATGCGCCGCGCGCCCGGGGATGCCGTGCGTGTCTTCAATGGCCGCGACGGCGAGTGGCGCGCGACGATCGCGGTGCTGGGGAAAGGCAAGGGCGCGCTTGCGGTGGAAGCGCAGACGCGCCCGCAGGCGCCCGAGCCCGATCTCTGGCTGCTGGCGGCGCCGATCAAGCGCACGGCGATCGACTTCGTCGCCGCCAAGGCCACCGAGCTCGGCGCCTCGGCGATCCAGCCCGTCTTCACGCGTCGTACGGCGGTGACGCGCGTCAACGCCGACCGCATGCGCGCCAACGTCATTGAGGCCGCCGAGCAGTGCGAGCGCCTCACGGTGCCCGAAGTGCGCGAGGCGGCGCCGCTGGCGAAGCTGCTCGATGCCTGGCCGAACGGCCGGCGCATATTGTTTGCCGACGAAACCCGCGACGGACTTCCCGTCGCCGCGGCGCTCGCCGCCGAACGCGCGAAAATGCCCGAGCCCTGGGCCATCCTGATCGGCCCCGAGGGCGGCTTCGCGATGGAAGAACTCGCGCGCATCCGTGCCGTGCCCGGCGTCGTGCCCGTCTCGCTCGGCGCCCGTCTGCTCCGCGCCGACACCGCCGCGCTCGCGGCGCTCGCGGTGTGGCAGGCGGTGATGTCAGGCAATCGCCAGGAACTCGGCGGGCTGAACGATCTTTAGTCCGGGGACACCGTGATTGTCCGCCAATGAAAGCAGATCTTTGTCGCCTGTGATCAAGTACGCGGCGCCGACCGTTTCTGCGAGATCGAGAAATATGTCGTCGTCGGGGTCGCGCGAGCGCGTCTGAAACACGGTTCGCACGAAGAATTCGACGCGCTGCACCAGCAAATCCAAGAATGGCTCGATGTCCTCGGTCGCGAGCACCTTTCGAAACTTGCCGCTGTATAGCTTTGACTGCAGTTCGAATATCGCCTCCTCGCTGGAGACGACGATGTAGCGATCGAACGCTCTGTCCACTGCCCTCTTTGAGGTGCCGAAAGGAGACAGGAGCGCGCTGACGTAAACGCTCGTGTCGATCACGATCCGCAACGTAGCGGTCACGTCAATCGCGCAGATTGCGCGGCAATTCCTTCAGAAGCTCATCGCGCACGCCGCTCTTCTCGATTTTCTTCGAAATCCGGGTCATGGCTTTCTTGAGCCGACGCGTGGCGGCGGGCGACGAGTCGGCGGGTTTGACCAGCCGATACTTCGGCTGCGGCTTTCGCTTGATCGGGGCGTTCATGTCCAACCTCTCGCCCGAAAATAAGCCGTTTGCCGTCGAAAGAAAACCGTCCCTAGCTCGAGCTCTTCGCCCTGGGATGCGCCTCGTCGTAGACGTCGAGGAGCTTCTTCGCGTCCACGGCGGTGTAGCGCTGCGTCGTCGAGAGCGAGGCGTGGCCGAGCAGTTCCTGGATCGTGCGAAGGTCGCCGCCGCCGGCCAGCAAGTGCGTGGCGAAGGAGTGGCGCAGCGCGTGCGGCGTCGCGGTTTCGGGCAGGTTGAGCAGCGGCCGCAATTTCTGGATCAGGCCCTGCACGAGTCGCGGATGCAGGGGCCCGCCGCGCATGCCGACGAACAGCGCGGCCTCGGGCGCGAGTGCGTGCGGGCACGCTTCGATGTAGGCCGCCACTGCTTCGCGCACGGCGGGCAGCACCGGCACCATGCGCTGCTTCCGGCCCTTGCCGGTGATCGTCATCGTCTCGCCGGCCGGCGCCTCGGCGCGCGTCAGCGACAGCGCCTCGGCGATGCGCAGCCCGCAGCCATAGAGCAGCATCAGCACGGCGGCGTTGCGTCGCGCGATCCACGGCTCGGATGCATCGAGCTCGGCGTTGTCGAGAAGATCGAACGTCTCGCGCTCGGTCAGCGGTTTCGGCACGGCGCGCGGCAGCTTCGGCGATTTCACCGCGCCGAGCGCCGCGTTGTGCACGAGACCGAGGCGGTCGAGGTGCTGGAACAGGCTGCGCAAGGCGGAGAGGGCGCGCGCGGTGGACGTGCGCTCCAGGCCCGCATTCGCGCGCGCCGCAAGCCAGGCGCGGAAATCCGCCGGGCGCAGCGCCTTCAGGGCGGCGAGATCGGGCTCGCCGCCGATGTGGCCGGCGAGGAACGAGACGAACGCGTCGGCATCGCGCGCATAGGCCGCGAGCGTGTGCGGCGAGGCGCGCTTCTCGCTGCGCAGGCGTTCGATCCAGGCCGCGGCCGCCGCGGCGAGATCCGGCGCGGCGCGGGTAAAGCGGGTGTCGGCTGCGTCTACTCGCCGAGATCCAGCCATGCGCGCGCGGTGCTCTCAATCGTCTTGGCGAGGAACACCAGCAACTCGGTGCCCTGGCCGGGGCGGAAATGGCCGGGCTCGCGCGAGCCCACCGCGATGACGCCGGTGGGTGCCGCAGGACCGATGGCGAGGCGCAGCAGCGCGTCGGATTTCACCAGCGGCGCGGCCGGCCCGTAGAGCGCGCGCTCGCCGACGATCGCGGGGCGCAGCAAAACTTCGTTCTGCGGCCCGAGCAGCAGGTCGACCGAGCCGAGCGCGAGGAAGCGCACGCCGCTCTTCGTGCGCGGCTGGTTCGGCCGGTCGCTCTCGACGCACAGCGAAACGGCATCCACCTCGAGCTTCAGCGCGAGATCGGTCGTGATCGACTCCACGAAATGCTCGAACGAGGGCGCGTTCATGAGTTCGATGACGGCGCCGTGCACGCGCTGCTGGCTCTGCAGATTGCCGCGCGCGGCGGTGATCGTGCTGTCGTGCAATTGGCGCGACTCGGCGAGATCGCGGCGCAGGCGCTCGATGAGATAATGCTGCATGTCGACGACGCCGCGCCCGTTCCTGTGCTCGGGCGGCAGCAATTCGGCGACCAGCTCGGGGTGCCGGTCGAGGAAATCCCGGTGCCGGCGCAGATAGTCGACGACCTGGTCTTCGCTGAGGCGGGGCGCGGGCGCGCTGGCGAAGGGGCTAGGCTTGCTCACGTCGCGCCGCTTTGGGGGCCTCGAGGATGCTCTGGCCCGTTTTCGCCCAATCGTCGAGGAAGGCTTTCAGGCCCTTGTCGGTCAGCGGATGCTGGAACATCTGCTTCAGCACCGCGGGCGGCAGGGTCGCCACATGCGCGCCCATCTTGGCCGCGGTCACGACATGGCCGGGGTTGCGCACCGAGGCGACGAGCACTTCGGTCGTGATCTGCGGGAAATTGCGGTAGATCGCCACGATGTCGGCGATCAGCGACATGCCGTCGTGGCCGATGTCGTCGAGGCGGCCGACGAAGGGCGAGATGTAGGTCGCGCCGGCCTTGGCCGCGAGCAGAGCCTGCGCCGCCGAGAAGCAGAGCGTGACGTTCACCTTGATGCCTTCGTGCCGGAAGGTCTTGCAGGCCTTCAGGCCCTCGATGGTGAGCGGCACCTTGATGACGACGTTCTTCGCGATCTTGGCGAGGCGCTGGCCTTCGCGCACCATGGACTGGTATTCGGTGGCCGTCACTTCGGCGCTGACGTCGCCGGGCACCACGTCGCAGATCTCCTTGATCGCGTCGAGCATGTTGCGCCCGGCTTTCGCGATCAGCGTCGGGTTCGTGGTGACGCCGTCGAGCAGCCCGGTGGTCGCGAGCTCGCGGATTTCGTCGAGATTGGCCGTGTCGATGAAGAATTTCATTGGGTCCTCGGCTGGCATCTTTCCATCGCCCGGCAGCCCCATGCCGTTCGGCGATCGAGAGCGCTGCGGCCGTCCGATGCGCCGCGCGGAGCTTCGCACCGCGTTGCGCGCCGGACGCTTCCTATATAAGGCAAACCGGTGAGTGGCGCCAGTTTCGCGCAAGAGAATCCGGCGGCGGTGGATGAATCGCCGGCGCGCGTCGGCGTGCTGCTGCCGCTCGCGCTCGCCGGCGTCTACGATTACGCCGTTCCGAAAGAATTATCCTTGACGCCGGGCGATTACGTCGTCGTACCGCTCGGGCAGCGCGAAGAGATCGGCGTGGTCTGGGGCGAAGCGCGGGGCGATGTCGCGCCCGCGCGGCTGAAATCCGTGCTGCATCGCTTCGATGCGCCGCCGATGCCGGCGGCGCAGCGCCGCTTCATCGATTGGGTGGCGGATTACACGATGTCGTCGCCGGGCGCGGTGATGCGCATGGCGATTCCGGTGCCCGATGCGCTCGATCCGCCGGCGGCCCTCGCCGCCTTGCGCGCGCGCGCGGGCTTCGCGCCGTCGAAGCCGCTCACCGCGCCGCGCCGCAAGGCGCTCGATGTCCTCGCCGCGCAGGGGCCGATGACGGCGCGCGATCTCGCGCGCGCGGCCGGCGTCGGCGCCGGCGTCGGCAAGGCGCTGGCCG
>CAZUYG010000296.1:0-5139 GCA_964624265.1 uncultured Candidatus Odyssella sp. | reverse complement strand
ACGATGGCCGCCACCGACTGGCCCCGCTTCGTGGCCGAGTACGCGCACGTGAACGCATTCGACGGATATCTTCTCGCCGCCTCCGCGCTGCACGTGTTCGTCAACGGGGCGTTCCTGATCGCGGCCCGCTTCATCCGCACGCCGCGCGCCGCGGCGCCCGCCGCCGCCTAATTGCGCGGCGCCGCGCCTTCCTGCAGTCCGAGGCCGCGCAGATAGACGAGCACGCCGGCCTCGAGCAGCTCCTCGGGCGACATCGGCAGTTTGCGCCGCGCCGCATCGCCGCGGGCGAACAGCGCAGCGATGCCGTGCGACAGCGACCACACGTGCAGCGCCACCATCGAGGCGGGCGGGCGGCCCTGCTTCGGGAGAAGCGCCACCAGCGACTCGGCGGCGCCGCGCAGCACTTCGAAGGCACGCTCGCCGGCCTGGCGCAGTTCCGTATCCGCATCTGGCGGCAGGCCCGCCTCGAACATCGCCGTGTAGAATGCGGGTTCGCGCCGCGCGAACGAAAGGTAGGCGCGGCCGAGGCGGTCGAACGCGGAGAGCGGCTCGGGCCGTCCGCCGTCCCAGGCGCGCACGAGTTCCTCTGTGAGCTGTTCGAAGCCGCGCTGCGCCACGTCGGCCATCAGCTCGTCGCGGTCGCGGAAGTGGCGATAAGGGGCTGCGGCGCTGACGCCGGCGGCGCGCGCGGCATCGGCGAAGGTGAAGCCCGCCGGGCCCTTCTGGCCGATCAGGTCGAGCGCCGCACGGATCAGCGCCTCGCGCAGATTGCCGTGGTGATAGCCCCGCCGTCCGTGCCCGTGCCAGCTCATGTGAAAATGTCTTACATCACTGCCGGCCGCGGCGCACGCGCGAATATCGGTCGGCAACGGATGGCGCGGCCTTCGTAGCCTCAGCCGGCGGGGCGGCGCACGCGCGGCGGCGGGTCGTCGGGCAGCGGGATGAATTCGGGATCGCCCGGCACCATCGCGAAACGGCCCTCGCGCCAGTCGGCCTTGGCGCGCTCGATGCGCTCGGCCGAACTCGAGACGAAGTTCCACCAGATCAGCCGCTCGCCGTCGATCGGCGCGCCGCCCAGGATCATCACGCGGCTCGGCGTGCGCGCGCGCAGCGCGACGGCGCCGCCCGCGGCGAAGACGGCCAGCGTTCCCGCGCCGACGGCGTCGCCGCCCGCGAGGATTTCGCCCTCGGCCACATAGGCCGCACGCTCCGCGTGCTCGGGAGAAAGCGCGAATTCCGCGCCGCTTTCCATCGCGAGATCGGCATAGAAGGTCGGCGAATACACCGCGACCGGCGCGCGCAATCCGTCCAGCGTTCCGGCGATGAGACGAAACGAAACGCCGTCGGCGGTGCGCGCGGGCAGGCTCGCTTTCGGATGGTGACGAAACGACGGCTCGGCCTCCTCGTGCGCGCGCGGCAGCGCGATCCACGATTGGATGCCGTTCATCGCGAAGCCGCGCTTGCGCAGATCGGCGCCCGTGCGCTCGGAATGCGCGATGCCGCGTCCGGCCACCATCCAGTTCACGTCGCCCGGGCGGATGGTCTGCACGACGCCGAGGCTGTCGCGGTGCTCGATCTCGCCCTCGAAAAGATAGGTGACGGTGGCGAGGCCGATATGCGGATGCGGGCGCACATCCATGCCGCGTCCCGGCGGCATGGAAACGGGGCCCATGTGATCGAGAAAAATGAACGGACCGACCATGCGCTGGCCGGCGGCCGGCAAAATGCGCCGGACCGGAACGCCGATGTCGCGCGCGCGGCCTTCGATGCGGCGGAGGATCGGGCCTTGCACCGCGAACGCGCTCAGCGCACCGGCGTGCCGAGCTGCGCCTTCCAGAACGCCTTGGTCTCGGCGAACAGCGGGGTCACGGTGGCCGCGTTCGCCGGCGCGGGATTCGCGGAAGTCGGCACCCATTCCACCGCGCGCACCAGCGCGCCCGAGGCGTTGGTGAGCATCCAGGTGCCGGTCCGCGCCTGGCCCTGCGAGAATACGATCTGGCCGCCCGGCACGAGATGCACGCTGCGCGAACCGTTCAGGTAGGCGGTGGTCACGGCCTTGAGCTGCACCGGCTGGCCGGTCGTGTTGAGGCCGAGCGCGCGCGCCACGCGGCCGTCGATCGTCGCGGTCTGCGTGCTCTTCTGCGCCCAGGCCGCGACCGGCGCCAGTTCCGCGCCGCGCTGCTGGGCGGCGGCGATGCCGCTGCCGGCGAAAGCGACCAATGCCACGGCCAGGCCGCGTGCGATCATCGACATGAGATTACTCCGCGTTCGGGAAACGAAATGGGCTGCCGCCGCCGGCTCCGGCGGAAACCGGCAGGGCATCCTACCGCAACGGATCGGGAGATCGCGAGGGGGTTGCCCCGAAAGGGCGAGAGGCGTCAGGGGTGCCGGTGGCCGAACTCGTTGAAGAGCCCTCTGCCGCCGCCGCCGGCGCTGCACACGTACCCAAAGTCTCGCGCGAACGCGGAACCCGGCACAGGCGCGCGGCGGACCCTGACGCCTCTCCGTCGTCCCTGGTGAACCGCAGCACCCACCCGGGCCGACCGCGGCGACGCGGTGCAAGGTTTCCGGCCCGGTGCGCCACCCATCGGGGCGAGCGGCGCGCGAGCGCGAAAAGCTGCGTGGGCACGAGCCAGCGCGCGTGGCGCACCGGCTCCCGCAGCGTGGTTCGCCCGAGAACGGCCGCGGCGTAAACCGGCAAGCCCCCTCTGGGATCCCTCACATGACCGGGCAAGCCCGGCCCGAGGCCCCGAAATCCGCGGCGGGATGAGCACGCCGCAAAACCCCGAAACCTCTCCCCATCGCCGGGTGTCACGCTGACGGCTGTGCCGCCGCCGCGCAATGCGGCAGTCGCCAAACCGCAACAGAAAGCTGTGGGACGAATCCGGGATAAGCTTGTCCATAAGAAACGTTGTTCAGAGCTTCATCCACACATGTTGCACCGCCCGAAAACGGCGCCGGCGCCGTTCCCGCGCGGCAGCGGCAACGGCAGGCCTAAGTCCGTTTCGTGACACGCTTGTTCGGCGGCCGCTTGTCCCCAGCGGTGGACAGAGGCGCGGCATGTTTGCAGCGCAGCGCAGGGCGGTTGACTCGCGTGCCGCGGCGGGCACAAATTTGCGCCACATCCACCTGCCCCGAGAGAGCAGGCGAGAGACGCTCGACCGCCATCGGCAAAGGCGACTTGCCGTCCCGGACCGCGCTCGCGCCGGCCGCCACAGCAAGATCGAGGACATGGCAAGCCCGTCATCCGAGGCGCCGCGGCGCCCCCTATCGCCTCATCTCGGCGTGTATCGCTGGCAGTGGACGATGGCGCTCTCCATCCTCCACCGCATCACCGGCATTGGCCTCGCCGTCGGCACGCTGCTGCTCGTCTATTGGCTCTGGGCCGCCGCGCGCGGCCCCGATGCCTATGCCGCCGCCCGCGGGTTCCTGACGAGCTGGCTGGGCGTGCTGCTGCTGTTCGGCTGGTCGGCGGCGTTTTACTATCATCTCTTCAACGGCGTCCGGCACCTGTTCTGGGATGCGGGCAAGGGCTTGGATCTGCCCACGGCGCGCGCCTCCGGCATGGCCGCCGTCGCCGCCGCGGCCGCCGCTACGGTGCTGACGTGGGTCATCGTCGCGGTGACGAGGTAGCGGCCATGGATCTTCGCTCTCCGCTCGGCCGCGCGCGCGGTCTCGGCTCGGCCAAGGACGGCACCGCGCATTGGTGGGCGCAGCGCCTCACCGCCGTGGCGCTGGTGCCGCTCGCCATCTGGTTCGTCATCAATCTGCTGATGCTCGTCGGCGAGGGCCGCGGCACGGTGGTCGAATGGTTCCGTTCGCCGTTCTCGGCGACGCTGATGGTGGTGCTGATCGCGGCCACGTTCCATCACGCGCAGCTGGGTTTGCAGGTCGTGATCGAGGACTATGTCCATCACGAGGGAATCAAGCTCGGCGCGGTTCTCGCCGTGAAATTCGCGGCCGTGGTGCTGGCCGGCATCGGCATCATCTCGGTGCTGCGCATCGCGTTCGGCGCGTAGGCAATAGGAGACTGGGCGAACATGGCCGGCACGAAGGCCTACGAGATCACCGACCACTACTACGACGTCGTCGTCATCGGCGCCGGCGGCGCGGGGCTGCGCGCCACCTTCGGCATGGCCGAAAAGGGCCTCAAGACCGCGTGCATCACCAAGGTGTTCCCGACGCGCTCGCACACCGTGGCGGCGCAGGGCGGCATCTCGGCCGCGCTCGGCAACATGGGCGAGGACGACTGGCGCTGGCACATGTACGACACCGTCAAGGGCTCCGACTGGCTCGGAGACCAGGACGCGATCGAATACATGTGCAAGGAGGCCGCGGCCGCGATCATCGAGCTCGAGCATTACGGCGTTCCGTTCAGCCGCACGCCCGAGGGCAAGATCTATCAGCGCGCGTTCGGCGGCATGACGACGAATTTCGGCCGCGGCATCGCGCAGCGCACCTGCGCCGCGGCGGACCGCACCGGACACGCGATCCTGCACACGCTCTATCAGCAGAGCCTGCGCTTCAACGCCGAGTTCTTCGTCGAATATTTCGCGCTCGACCTGCTCGTGGAAGACGGCCGCGTGCTCGGCGTCGTCGCCTGGAATCTCGACGACGGCAAGATCCACCGCTTCCGCGCGCACCAGACGGTGCTCGCCACCGGCGGCTATGGCCGCGTCTATTTCTCCTGCACCGGCGCGCACACGCAGACCGGCGACGGCAACGCGATGGCGCTGCGCGCGGGCCTGCCCTGCGAAGACATGGAGTTCGTGCAGTTCCACCCCACCGGCATCTACGGCGCCGGCTGCCTGATCACCGAAGGCTCGCGCGGCGAGGGCGGCTATCTCACCAATTCCGCCGGCGAGCGCTTCATGGAGCGCTACGCACCCTCCGCGAAAGACCTCGCGAGCCGCGACGTGGTCAGCCGCGCGATGACGATCGAAATCCGCGAGGGCCGCGGCTGCGGGCCCAACAAGGATTTCATCCACCTGCACCTCGAGCATCTGCCGGCGAAGACGCTGCACGAGCGACTGCCCGGCATCTCGGAAACCGCGCGCATCTTCGCCGGCGTCGACGTCACGAAAGAGCCGATCCCGGTGCTGCCGACCTGCCACTACAACATGGGCGGCGTGCCGACGA
>CAZUYG010000295.1:0-5139 GCA_964624265.1 uncultured Candidatus Odyssella sp. | reverse complement strand
GCGCGGAGAAGCCCTGCACCGCGAGCGGCAAGCCCATCAGGAAATCGCGCGGGGCGCTCAGCGAATAAAGGACGCCGGCGAACCCCGCGATCGACGCGCTGGCGACGAACGCGGCCACCGTGACACGGCGGAGATTGATGCCCATCAGCGCCGCGGCCTTGCGGTTGAGCGCCACCGCCTCGAACGCCTTGCCCCACACGGTGCGCTCGAAGAACAGCCAGATCCCGACGAAAACCGCGGCCGTGCAGCCGATGACGAAGAAATCGCGCGGCGTGCCGGCAAAGGGGCCGATCGACACTTGGCGCAGCCCGAACGGCGCCGGCAGGTTGTGCGGATCGGGGCCGAAGATCAGCGAGATCGATTCGCGGAACACGGCGAGCATGCCGAGCAGCGCCAGGATCGGCCCCAGAATCGGTGCGCCGCGTTCGACCAGCGGACGGACGGCGATGCGCTGCGTGCCCCAGCCGATCACGCCGGCGAAGGCGACGGCCCCGAACACCGCCACCGCGTACGGCAGTGGCAGCCAGGGATTCGACAGCAGAAAGAACGCCGCGAACAGGCCGACCGCCGACCATTCCCCGACCGCGAAATTGATGATTCCGGTCGGGCGGATGATGACGAGGTAAGACAGCGCGACGAGCCCGTAGATGCAGCCCGACGACGCGGCGCTGACGAGGAGCTCGAGTAGATCGGTCATTCGCGGGCGAATCCGGCGGGACGGCCGAAAGCGGCCGCCCCGCCCGTTTCAGCGGCGGTGTCTATTTCGTGCCCGAATGCACGACCCTGCCGTGCTTGTTGTTCTCGATCAGCCGGACGACGACGCCCTCGGGGTCGAAGCCCGTGCGCTTGCCGTCGGGGAACGTGACCTTCATTCCCTTCGCGCCGATCGTCATCGGGAAATCCTTCGTGGCCTGCAGGGCCGCGCGGATCTTCTCCTTGTCGGCCGAGCCGGCGCGCTTGATCGCGTCGGCGATGAGGCGGAGGCCGTCGTAGCCGTAGGCGTTGAGGTTGTACGCGTCGCGCCCGAATTCCTTCTTGAACGCGGCCTCGAACGCCTTCACCTCGGGCTTTTCCTGATCGTAGGCATCGACGATGACGATGCCGTTCATCAGATCCTTGGCCATCGTGAGATAGAGCGGGATCGAGAGGTTGTAGGAGCCGAGAATCGGCGTCTTCATGCCGAGCTGGTGATAGGCGCGGAAGAAGAGCACCATTTCCGGCCCGAGCACGCCGGCCTGGAAGATCGCTTGCGGATTCGCCGCGCGCACCTTCTGCATCTGCGGCACCGCGGAGGTGGAGCCGCGCTGCACGACCTCCTCCACGACCACCTGGACGCCGGCCTTCTCGAGCCCCGCCTTGAACGCCTTCGCGACGAGCTGACCGAGCTCGGAATTGTCGGTCATCAGCGCCACGCGCTTGAACTGCTTTGCGCGCGTGTACGAAAGAAGGGTGTTGATCTGGTACGTGAAGAGCGGTCCGGTCTGGAAGAAGTACGGGTTGTTGATCTGCGTCGTCAGCGTATCGCCCGAATTGGAGGGCGTGAGCTGCGGCGTCTTGGTCTCGAGGCTCACCGTCTGCTGCTGCTGGGTAGCCGTCGTGCTGGTGTTCGAGAGGATGGCGACGACGCCAGCATCGACGAGCTTACGCGCAACCGTGGCAGAGACATCGGGCTTGTTCTGATCGTCCTCGATCAGCAGCTCGATCTTCTTGCCGAGCACGCCGCCAGCCGCATTGATCATCTTGGCCGCGAGGATCGTGCCGTCGGTCACCGGCTCGGCGTAGAACTTGGCCGTGCCGGTCTTGTCGGTGATGACTCCGATCTTGATCGTGTCCTGTGCCGCCGCGGGGCCGCCGGCCAGCGCGGCCGCGACCGCACACACGCCGAAAAGCCGGCGCGAAATCACGCTCGTCATGGTCTCCTCCCTGTGTCTCGGCCTTCCGGCCGCCTTGGTCTTCGCCGTTACCGTAGCACGGGCCGCGCCGCGAAATCAGCCATTTCGCGGAGGCTTGCGCGCCGGCCCGCGCGCCGTCTCCGCTCCCGCGGAGACGGCAGGGGCGATGATCGTCGGAACTACCTATCGTCCGGTCCGCGCGAGCGAGAGCACCCAGCCCTGCATGCGCTTCTTGGCATTCTCCATATCGGCCTTGGTGAAGAAATCCTCGGGCTTCACCTTGTCCACGGGATAGACCGGCCGCAGGAAATCGCTCTCGTAGCCGAACGGCACCGTGGCATCGATGCCCATGCCGCCCTCGAAGCGCGTGTTCGACGCGGTCCACTGCTTCTCGCCCGCCGTCATGCGCTCCGCCGGCATGAAGGTCTGGCCGCGGCCGCCGGGGATCGGGTTGAGGATGTCGGTCTGCGGGTTGACGCGCGTGGTCATGCACCACATGACGTCGTCCATCGAATAGGGATCGACGTCTTCGCTCACCGCGATCGCGAGCCGCATACCCTGCGAGCAGGAGAGGATCGCACCGAGGAAATTGCGCTGCCAGCCTTCGTCGATCTGGTGGCGCTTCTTCACCTGGATGATGCAACCGCCCCAGTCGGTCATCGAATACGGGATGACGACGTTCTGGATGATGCCGGGCTGCAGGCGCTCGCACAGCTCGAAGATCGCCGCCTCGCGCACCGTCGTGTCGATGTTGTGGTCGTCGAGCGTGTGCACGCCGAGCGCGAAGATGATCGGCTTGCCCTGCGGCTTCCGCATCGTCACGGCGGTGACGTGGAACGTGGGCGCCTTGTAGGCCTTGCCCATGTAGCCGGCCCATTCCGGATGGAAATGGAAGCGGCCCTGGATGCCTGCGTCTTCCGATTCCTTCGTCTCGTAGCGGCGATCCTTCGGATCGACGTAGCCCTCGAGCACCACCTCGGCATCGGCCAGCGCCATCGCGTCGACCGTGCGCGCCTTCACGAGGCGGATCGGCGCGCCCTGCACCGCGCCGGCGATTCCGATCTCGTCGCAGCCCTGCGGCAGGATCGCGTAATCGAAGCCCGCGCCCGCCAGCAGCGTGCAGGCCGGCGGCACGCCGAAGCACATCGTGATCGGAACGCGCTCGCCTTCCTTGTAGAACTTGTTGACGACCTGCCACATGTGCGAGCCGGGCGAGATCTGGAACGTGCCGACATTGCCCCAGCGGAAGTTCATGCGGTTGTAGCCGAGGTCCGAACCGCCGTCGAAATGGCGGCCCGTCACGCAGCGGATGCCCGAACCCACCGTGAGCTCCGGCTCGTAGGTCGTGTGCCGGATCGGCACCATGTAGTCGTTGACGTTCTTCGGATTCTCGATGACGACTTCCTGGACCGGCGCCTCTTTCTGCGAGATCTCCACCGGCGGCAGCGGCTTGCGGAATGCCTGAGCGATCGCGCGCACGCGCGCCGGATCGTCTTTCCAGCCGAACATCTTGTTGATGACGTTCATGTCGCCGAACAGGTTCGTCAGAACGCGATGGTTCGGCTTGCCCTTCACGTTGTTGAAGATCACCGGACATGCGCCGTCGAGATGCTTCTGCAGGCCGGTCACCTGGAGATCCGGATCGACCTCCTTGTCGGTCTCGATGAGGTCGCCCTGCGTCTTGAGCCACGCGAGCGTGGTGCGCAGATCGCGCACTTCCTGCGTCTTCGGCTCGGGCTTCGCATCGGCCTTCTTGACCGCCACGTTCATGATCGCTCCTCCCGTCTTTCGGTATTGCTGGGTCTGACTGCGGAACCGGCGATGCGCGCCGTGCGCGCACCGGCCGGTTACAATTAGGGAGAATTATAAGTAATATTTGCAGCGGTGCCCAAGCCAGTAAATGTAGGTGCCGGAAAGCCACCCCCGGAGCGGGCATGACGGACAAGACGAAGAAGACGAAGACGGGCGGAAACGTCGCGAAATCCGTAGATTTCGCGCCGCGAGAAAGTGCCGGCTATCTCGTGCGCGACGCGCATCGCGCGTTCCAGCATCTGATCGAGAAGCGCATCGCGCCGTTCGGCGTCACGCGCGGGCAATGGTATTTCCTGCGCGTGCTGTGGACGAAGGACGGCGTCTCGCAGCGCGAGCTTTCCGAAAGCGTCGGCATGATGGAGCCGACGACGGTGATCGCGCTGCAGAGCATGGAGAAGGCGGGGCTCGTGCGCCGCGAGCGCAGCGCGGAGGACAAGCGCAAGGCGCAGGTGTGGCTGACTCCGAAGGCGAAAAGGCTGAAGGCGCGCCTGCTGCCGATCGCGCGGCACATCACGATGCCGGCGCGCGATGACGTGACCCAGGCGGAGTTCGAGCTGTTCCGCGACGTGATCCTGCGCATGACGCGCAACCTCGACAGGCACAAGCGCTGATGGCCGCGCCGCAGGATGCCCGGATCGAAACGACGGCGCCGGCCGCCGCGAGGCCCACGCCGCCGCAAGGCCCGTGCCTGCTGCGCGGATGGCTCGCCGCGGCCGCGCAGGCTCATCCCGACAAGCCGTATCTCGTATCGGTCGAAGACGGACGCGCGATCGGCTACGGCGCGCTCGCGCAGGTCGCGTCGCGCATCGCCGCGCATCTCGCGACGCGCGGCATCGGTCCGAACGACCGCGTCGTGTTGCTCGCGAACAATTCGCTCGAGCATCTCGCCGTCTACACTGGCGTGCTCTATGCCGGCGCCACGATCTGCACGGTTCATCTCGAGATGAACCGCACCTATCTCGATGCGTTGCTGCCGGCGCTGTCGCCGCGCCTGGTGCTGTTCGAAGAAGGGCTCGATCTTGACGCGCTGATCGCGCGCACCGGCGGCGAATGGCGCCCGCTCGGACGTTGGGCCGAGAACGGCGGCGACGGCTTTTTCGGAGATATTCCCGCCGCGGGGGCCGCGCTGCCTGCGCTGCCCGCCGACGCGCAGGCCTGCCGCAACGACGCCGTCATCTTCTTCACCTCCGGCACCAGCGCGCGGCCCAAGGGCGTGATGCTCACCTATCGCGAATTGCTGCCGAATTCCGCGGCGACGGCCGAGGCGTTCGGCCTCGGCCCCGAAGACCGCGTCTACGACTACCGCTCGTTCAATTGGGCCTCGGCGCAGATGCTGAGCGCGCTCGGGACGCTTTCGGTGGGCGCCACGCTGCTGCTCGGCCGCAAATTCTCGCGCAGCCGCTTCTTCGCCGATGTCGCGAAATACAAAGCGACG
>CAZUYG010000294.1:0-5153 GCA_964624265.1 uncultured Candidatus Odyssella sp. | reverse complement strand
GCGGGGGCGACAAGGACGTATTCGCGGCGGCTACTGCTTCCGCCAGATCGGGTCTTTGATCTTGCCGAGGAATTTCTCGTGCAGCGCGAGTTCCTCGGCGCTCGGCTGCGCGCCGGGCAGGTCGCGGCGCGGCGGGCGAATCGCGGCCGGCGCCTTCGCCTTCGGCATCAGGATCGCGGCGCCGCGCTTGCCGCCGTTCACGGCGAAATCGAGGCCGGGCTGGCGGCCGCCGATCAGTTCGAGATAGACGCTTGCCAGCAGGCCCGCGTCGATCAGCGCCCCGTGCCGTTCGGCGCGGATCGAGAGATCGATCTCGAAGCGGCGGCAGAGCGCATCGAGGCTGGCCTGCGCGCCGGGGTATTTCTGGCGCGCGATCGAGATCGTGTCGATCACCCGCGACATCCGCAGCGCCTCGCGCGCGATGCGCTTCAGCTCCCAGTTCACGAAGCCCATGTCGAATTCGGCGTTGTGAATCACGAGCTGATCGCCGGCGATGAAATCGAGGAATTCGTCGGCCTTGTCGCGGAACAGCGGCTGGCCTTTCAGGAAATCGTCGGAGAGCTTGTGCACCTCGAAGGCGCGCTGATCGCTGGCGCGCTCGGGATTGAGATAGGTGTGGAACGTGCGCCCGGTCGGCATGTGATTGACCAGCTCGACGCAGCCGATCTCGATGATGCGGTGCGAGGCCGGGTCGAGGCCGGTGGTTTCCGTGTCGAGTACGATCTGGCGCATGAAAATCAGATCACAGGAGGCGGGGAGACGGGGAGAAGAATAGACGGCACGCTCGGGCGCGCCAAAGAAATTCCTCCCCGTCTCCCCGCCTCCTGTGAACTTATTTTCTCTTACGCGCGCGCCCGCGCAGAATCGCGAGGATTCTCCGCAGTTCGAGCAGCGTGTCGCGGTAGCCGTGGTTGGTGTGAACCACGAAATCGGCGCGGCGGCGCTTCTCGGCGTCGGGCGTCTGCCGCCCGAGCAGCAAATCGAGCTTGGCCGCGCTCATGCCCGGGCGGCGCATCACGCGCTGACGCTGCAGATACGCCGGCGCCGTGACGACGATGACGGCATCGCACCGCTTTTCGCCGCCGGTTTCGAACAGCAGCGGGATGTCGAGCACCGCGATCGGCACGCGGCGCAGGCGCATGGTTCGGAGAAACCGGTCCTGGATGCGGCGCACGAGCGGATGCACGATGCGCTCGAGGCGCGGCACGGCAGTGGGGTCGGCGCGCAGTATCTCGGAGAGGCGCGCGCGGTCGACCGCGCCGTCGCGCACGGCGCCGGGGAATGCATGCGCGATCGGCGCCACCGCTTCGCCGCCCCTGGCATAGATCCGGTGCACTTCGGCGTCGGCGTCGTAGACCGGCACGCCGAGGAAGCGCAGCACCCGCGCCGCGTTGCTCTTGCCCATGCCGATCGAGCCGGTGAGGCCGACCACGATCATGCGCGTTCCATTTCCGCGATGAGATCGGCGGCGACGTGGCGGCGCAGCGCGTCTGTCACCTCGGGATCGCGGCCGAACCACGCGCGGAATCCGGCGCGCGCCTGATGCAGCAGCATGCCGAGCCCGTCGACCGCGGGGTGGCCGCGCGCCCGCGCCGCCCGCAGCAGCGGCGTTTCGAGCGGGACATAGACGATGTCGTTGACCGGCGCGCCTTTCGGCAGCGCCGCGAGATCGAGCGGCAGCGGCGGCTGGCCCTTCATGCCGAGCATCGTGGTGTTGACCAGCAGCGCGGCCCCGGCCAGCGCACGCGGCGCCTCGGCCCAGGCGAGGCAACGGATCGGCCCGCCGAGCGCGGCGGCCAGGCGTTCCGCGCGCTCCGGCGTGCGGTTCACGAGGCGGATTTCGGGCGCACCGGCCGCGACCAGGGCCTGCACGACGGCGCGCGCGCTGCCGCCCGCGCCGAGCACGACCGCAGCACCCCTCGCCGGATCGAATCCGGGCGCGCCGGCGCGCAGCGCTTCGATGAAGCCAAAGCCGTCGGTGTTGCTGCCGTGGATTTCGCCCGCCGGGGTGAAGACGAGCGTGTTGGCGGCGCCGGCCTTTCGCGCGCTTTCGTCGGCGCGGTCGCACAGCGCAAAGGCGGCTTCCTTGTGCGGCACCGTGACATTGGCGCCGGCGAAGCCGAGGCGCACGAGGCCCTTCACCGCCTCGGCGAAATGCTCGGCGCGCACCGGCAGCGGCAGATAGGCGCCGTTGATGCCGTATTGCGCGAGCCAGAAATTGTGCAGCCGCGGCGAGCGCGAATGGGCCACCGGCCAGCCGAGCACGCCGGCGAGCCGCGTTTCTCCGTCGATGCGCGCAGGCGCGTTCATGCCGGGACGATGCCGCGCCCGCGCAGGAAATCCAAGAGCGCCAGCAGCGGCAGGCCGAGCACGACGAAGAAATCGCCGTCGACGCGCTGGAAAAGCTGCGCGCCCAGCCCCTCGAGCTGATAGCCGCCGACCGATTTGAGGGCCGCGTCGCCGGCGGCATCGAGGTAGCGGTCCACGAAGGCTCCGGCGAACGGGCGCATCAGCAGAGTGGCGTGCTCGTGCTTGCCCCAGATGCGCTCGCCATCGCGCAGCACGCAGGCGGCGGAAATCAGGCGGTGCGACTTTCCGGCCAGGGCCAGAAGCTGCGCCTTGGCCGCCGCGCGATCGGCCGGCTTGTCGAACCACGCGCCGTCGGCGACCAGCATCTGATCCGCGCCGATGACCAGCGCGCCCGGGTCCCGCTCCGAAACCCGGCGCGCCTTCAGCTCGGCCAGCGCCATTGCCGTGGCTGCCGCATCGGCGCCTTCGGCCTTCATCGATCGCGTGAGTTCGGCTTCGTCCACCGGAGCCGCGATCTGCTCGAAGGCGAGGCCGGCGTTGCGCAGCATCGTGGCGCGCGTCGCGCTGCCGGACGCGAGGATGAGGCGCTCCTTGGCCGGCCCGTGCAGCGCGCTCACGCCGGGGCTCCCCCGGGTGCGATCTCGCCGTGCTGGCGATGGCGCTGGCTCAAGAGCTGCAACACGGCCGCGGCCGTTTCCTCGATCGAACGCCGCGTGACGTCGATGACCGGCCAGCCTTGGCGCGCGAACAGACGCTTCGCCTCGGCCACCTCTTCGCGCACCTTGTCGAGATCGGTGTAGTCGCTGGTCGTCTGCGCGCTGTTCTGGATGCGCATGCGGTTCTTCCGCACCTCGACGAGGCGCGCCGGATCTTCGGTGAGTCCGATCACCAGCGCGCGGACCGGCTTGAACAATTTATCGGGCAGCGGAATGCCGGGCACCATCGGCACGTTGGCGGCCTTCACGCCGCGATTGGCGAGATAGATGCAGGTGGGCGTCTTCGACGTGCGCGAAACGCCGACCAGGATCACGTCCGCCTCGTCGAGCGAGGCCTGCTTCTGCCCGTCGTCGTGGGCCATGACGAAATTCATGGCCTCGATGCGGTGGAAATATTCGGCATCGAGCACATGCTGCTTGCCGGGCAGGCCCTTCGGCGCCTGGCCGAAATACCGCGCCATCAGGTTGATGAACGGCTCCATGACCGAAATGCAGGGAACCCCGCGGGTGCGGCAGAACTGCTCGAGATGTTCGGCCAGCTCGTGATTGAGCAGGGAGTAGAAGACGATTCCCGGCTCCTGCCCGAGGTCTTCGAGCGCGGTTTCGAGCGCGCGGCGGCTGCGTACCATCGGCCAGAGATGCTCGACCAGATCGATGTCTTCGAACTGGACCGCGCAGGCGCGCGCGATCGAACGCACGGTTTCGCCGGTGGCGTCGGAAACGAGGTAGAGATGCCGTTTTTGCTTCATATGCGGCTGTGGAGAAACCCGCCGGAACCTGTGCAAGCCGCTGCTGCGCGGCAAGAATGATGGGGATGGCGCTGGCGCCATCACCGACGCCGCAGCCTAGCGCATTCGCTTATCCCATGCGAAGCGCAGGCGCCAAGGCTGTGGGCGAGTTCCGTATCCGGCGCGGCGAAGCGGCCGGCGGACCGAAACGGGGCACAAAGTGTGGGTTCGCGCGGCTCTCATCCGCACAGATATGGCGCCGGGCTGCGGCACAATCGCACCCACATGATCCACAAAGCATCCGGCCGCGTTAGCTGAGTCATGTGCAGAACCGGCGCTGTCCCGATTCGCACAAGCTCTACTGCCACCACCAGATTCTTTAGATTCGATTCGAGAAGAGTCTTGAGTTAGTGGAGATGCGGCTTCTTCCTGTTGATCGCATGAATTCGACATCAGCTTCGTCAACGCTTGTGCGCGTTCTCGCCGGAGAAGCGCTCGATCCGCCGCCGGTCTGGCTGATGCGCCAGGCCGGGCGCTACCTGCCGGAATACCGCGCCTTGCGGGCGAAATCGGCGGGGTTTCTGCAATTCTGCTACGACCCGGCTGCGGCGGCGGAAGCAACGCTGCAGCCGATCCGCCGATTCGCGCTCGATGCCGCGATCCTGTTTTCGGACATTCTTGTGGTTCCCGACGGGCTCGGCGCCAAGGTTGCCTTTCGCGAGGGCGAGGGGCCGGTGCTGGAGCCGTTGACGGCCGCGGCGCTGAAGACGCTCTCGCTCGGCCGCATGCGGGCGCATCTCGGGCCGGTCTACGAGACGGTGCGGCGCGTGCGTGCGGCGCTGGAGCCCGAGCGTGCGCTGATCGGATTTGCCGGCGCGCCCTGGACGGTCGCCTGCTACATGGCGGAAGGCGGCGGGAGCCGCGATTTCACGGCGCCGAAGACATGGCTCTGGCGCGATCCGGCGGGCTTTGGCGCGCTGATGGATCTGCTGGTCGCGGCGACGATCGAGCATCTCTCGGCACAGATCGAGGCCGGCGCGGATTGCGTGCAGCTCTTCGACAGCTGGGCGGGAATTCTGCCCGACGCCGAATTTCGCTCGCAGGTGATCGCGCCGACGGCGCGCATCGCGGGTGGCGTGAAGCGGCGCCACCCCGGGGTGCGTATCATCGGTTTTCCCCGCGGCGCCGGGGCCATGCTCGACGAGTACGCGCGCGACGCGGGGGTGGATGCGGTGGGCATCGATTACGCAGTGCCGCTGACGGCCGCGAAGGCCGTTCAGCAGCGGCGCCCGGTGCAGGGAAATCTCGACCCCGTTCTGTTGCTCGCGGGCGGAGCTCCGATGCGCGCGCGCATCCGGGAGATTCGCCGCGCCTTCGCGGGCCGACCCCATATTTTCAA
>CAZUYG010000293.1:0-5179 GCA_964624265.1 uncultured Candidatus Odyssella sp. | reverse complement strand
CGACGCCTTGAGCGCCCAACCCTTCGGCGGAGCCGCGGCGCCGGGCGCGGGGGCGGCGTCGCCGTCGGGCTGCTGGCCCACGCGGTCCGGCGAATCGATCAGGAACTGCGCCGCGAGAATGCCGAGCACGGCCACGCCGATGCCGATCGTGAGCCACGCCGTGCGCCAGCCGGCCGCGCCCATGATCGCCGTTGCCAGCAACGGCCCGGCGAAGGTGCCGACGCCGATCCCGGCCACGGCGAAGCCCGAGGCGCGCCCGCGCTGGCGCACGAACCAGCGCTGCACGGGGCTCACGGCCGGCACATAGGCGAGCCCGACGCCGAGCCCCGCGCCGACGCCGAAGGCGAGCAGCACTTCCCACAGCGTCTGCCCGAAACTGGCGAGCACGAGTCCGGCGCCGACGCACAGCAGGCCTGCGCTCACCACCGGCCGCGAGCCGATCCGGTCCGCCAAAGGGCCGGCTGCCGCGCCGACGGTGAAAAACAGGCAGCCGCAGACCGCGAAAACGAGAGCGATGTTGCCGCGCGAGCCGGGGAATTCGCGCGCCAGCGGATCGAAAAAGGCCGGGAACGCATAGGCGGCGCCGAAGGCGAGCGTCAGCACCGCGAAGCTGGCGCCGACGACGCGCCAGCCGAGAAAGGATTGGTTCGGGCGGCCAGTCACGCTCCGGATCCTCCGCCGCCGCTAGACGGTCGTGCCGTAACGGAGGATCAGCGTCACCACGATCCACAGAACGAGGATCAGCGACCAGTGCATGCGCGTGATGCCGAAGAACCATGCGAACAGAGCGATCGCGAGGCCGGCCAGCACAAATCCCGCGAAGATCGACCAGAACCAGCTGAGCCGCTCGGCCGGCGCGGCCTGCGCCCAGGCCGGCTCGGCAAGGAACGCCGCCCCAGCGACCGCGAGGCCGGCAAGAATGACGCGGCTTGCCGTCATTGCGCGCCTCACGGCTTCGGCTGCCGGGGCGTGGTCGCGTGCGAAGCCGTGGATTGCGCCAGCGCCTGCTTGTAGCGCTTCTTGCCGCGCCAATGCATGAACGCGAACAGCGCGCACACGAACACCACGACGCCGATCATGATGTAAACGAAGTTGATCTGGCCGAGCGCACTGGCCGCGAAATAGCCCAGCGCATAGCCGCCCCAGGCGAAGCTGTTCGCCCAGAGGAATGCGGCGATGAAGTTCAGCACCGCGAAGCGCGGCCAGGAAAGGTCGCTCATGCCCATGCCGAGGCTCGCGAAATTGCGAACGCCGTACATGTAGCGGTAGGTCAGGATGAAGAACGTGTGATACTTGTGCAGCATGTCGATGGCGAGCTGCACGCCGCCCTGGATGCGCGGAAAACGCCTCAAGATGCGGTTGCCGAATTTGCGGCCGAGGAAGAAGTAGAGCTGGTCGCCGCAGAAGCTGCCGATCCAGGCCGCCGCGATCAGATAGTAGATGTTGATCGGCGGCGGCGTCGTGGCGCCGCCAAGGCCGGGCACCGCCAGCGCGCCGGCGAAGATCACGAACGTCTCGCCTTCGAGGAAGGTCCAGAGAAAGGTGATGCCGTAGAAAAGGTAGCCGTACTTGTGAATGAGGTGGGCAATCTCCTCCAAGGGCGTCTCCTCTGGGCGTCCTTATTCGTCGGTTTTGCGCGATTGGGGGGTGGGAAAGCGTCCGACTTCAGGCGAGAGCGAAACCCTATCATGCGCGAAATTCCTTGGCGAGACGCTGGGCCGGACGCCTGCTAGGTTTGCGCGAAACTGCGAGAAGCGGGGAGAAACGGCCGTGAAGACGCTGACCTATCGCCGTGACGGGCGCATTGGCCGCATCACCCTCAATCGCCCCAAGCGCCTCAACGCGATCACCGCCGCGATGCCGGGCGAGATCCGCGCGGCGGTGGAGGCGGCGAATGCCGACCCCAGGGTGCACGTCATCGTTCTGGCCGGCGCCGGCCCCGCCTTTTGCGCCGGCTACGATCTGGTCGAATACGCGGAGAAGAAAACGCCGCTGATCCAGACGGAAATGCCGTGGGATCCGATGCGGGATTACGCGGTGATGAAGCGCTTCACCGAAGATTTCATGTCGCTGTTCCGCAGCCTGAAGCCAACGATCGCGAAGGTGCACGGCTACGCGGTGGCCGGCGGCAGCGACATCGCGCTGTGCTGCGATCTCGTCGTGATGGCCGAGGAGGCGCGCATCGGCTATCCGCCCGCGCGCGTGTGGGGCTGCCCCACCACGGCGATGTGGGTTTACCGGCTCGGCGCGGAGCGCGCGAAGCGCATGCTGCTCACCGGCGATCTCGTCGATGGGCGCGAGGCGAAGGCGATGGGCCTCGTCGCCGATGCCGTGCCGGCGAAGGCGCTCGACGCGCGCGTCGAGGCGCTCGCCGCGCGGCTTACCGGCGTGCCGCAAAACCAGCTCATGATGCAGAAGCTGATGATCAATCAGGCTTTGAACAACATGGGCCTCGAGACGACGCAGATGTTCGCGACCGTGTTCGACGGCATCGCGCGCCACTCGCCCGAGGGCATGGCCTTCAAACGCCGCGCCGAGAAGGTGGGCTTCAAGCAGGCCGTGCAAGAGCGCGACAGCGGCGCCGCGCTCGACGAGCTTTGGGGCCTGACGCGCAAGCGGCGCGGAGCCCACCGCAGATTTTTCGGCCGACGGCCACGGCGCGGGGTCGAAACGGCATTTCTTCCGAGAATTTATGATCGGATCGATACAACGTCATGAAAAATAGGAAGATTTAGAAAATATTGCGTATATTGACGGCTATCACAGCATAAAATTCGGCCTGTCTGTAGAAAGGCCGCAGATCGCAGACGCGATCCGCCTTTCAACCCAACCAGACAGGAGTGCCTATCCATGTCGACCAAGACCATCCTTGCCCTCGCCGCCGCCGGCATCGTCGCGGCCATCGCGGCCCCCTCGTTCGCCGGCCTCAACGGCACGACGGTCGCGCTCGCGTGCGACATCGCGGCGAAGGAATTCGCCGGCCCGGTGAAGGTGAAGAACACCACGAACGGCACGCTCCCGATCGGCAAGCAGATCACCGTCGTCGTGCAGACCGCGACGGGCAAGGAGAGCGAGACGATCGTGCTGAAGAAGAAGCTGCTGCCCGGCCACGTCGTCAGCGGCAGCAACACCTACCAGAACACGGGCCACTGCACGGCCTCGGTGTTCTATCCGAAGCCGGTGATGAAGCCGCGCGCGTAACCCGCCGTGCCTGCAACGTGCCTGACGTGACGTGCCTGTCCTTCGGAACGGAAAGCGCGACGCGGGAAACCGCGTCGCGCTTTTTCGCAATGGCCGCCGCCACCGCCAGCGCGTTCAGAACACGCGGCCCTTCATGATCAGATGCGCGAAATCGATGAGGCCGTCGGCGGTCGGGCCGAGCGCGCCGATGCGCGGGTCGGTCGTCGTGCCCCGGCAAAAGCGCGCATAGATCTGCAGGAAGATGATGTAGAGCTTGAACGCGGTCAGCACGCGGTAGAAGTGGAAATTCGAAATGTCGCGGCCGGTCTTCTTCGCGTAAAGCTCCACGGCCTGCCGCCGCGTCAGCCAGCCCGGCGTGCGCGCGGTCGGCATCTGCCCCATCTCGTGCATCGATTTGGGGTCGGATGGCTCGATCCAATAGCTCACCAGCGTGGCGAGATCGAACAGCGGGTCGCCGCGCGTGCACATGTCCCAGTCGAGCAGCGCCACCGGCTCGAGCGGGCCGCCGGTGGCGGCGTCGGCCCGCCAGATGATGTTGTTGAGCTTGAAATCGTTGTGGATCAGCGCCGCGCCGCCCTCCGGGATCAGATTCTTCTGCAGCCATTCGCCGATCTCGCGCGCCGCCGGATGCAGGCCCTTGCCGGGATAAACGTCGGCGCTCGCCACCGCGCAGCGCTTGATCCAGCCCTCCACGCCGCGCTTGAGAAATCCCTCGGGGTTGCCGAGCGTATCGAGATCGACCGCCTTGGGATCGACCGCGTGCACGTCGGCGAGAATCTGAATCAGCCGGTCGGAAAGCTCGCCCGTGCGCGCGGCGATCGCGGGCGGCAGGTCGTCGCGCAGCACGAGCCCGGCGCGATATTCCATGATGAAGAACGGCGCGCCGAGAATCGCCGGATCTTCGCAGAAGACGAGGCCGCGCGGCGCCAGCGGAAACTTCTTCCAGAGCCGCGAGAGCACGCGGAACTCGCGCCCCATGTCGTTGCCGCCGGGCGGCAGCGGGCCCACGGGCGGGCGGCGCAGCACCGCCTCCTGGCCGTCGAGCCGGATCAGGAAGTTCAGGTTGCCCATGCCGCCGGTGAATTGCCGCGGCGGCGGCACGGCGGCGAATGCGTGGCCCTTGGCCGCGAGGTATTCGGCCAGGCGCGCCCATTCCTGCGGCTGCTGGTGCTCGGGCGCGAAGAATTCGCTGTCGGCGCGAAACTTGGATTCGGCTTCGGTCATCCGCCAAGTCTAGTGCAGCGCGGGCGGCGCGCAAATCGAATCGGAGAGCGCCTTCAGAAGCGATAGATCGCCGCGAACTGCAGGCGGTGAACCGTGGTGTCCGGCGAATTGTAGCGCGCCGCGAACTGGTAAGAGTATTCCGCCCCGAGCGTCACCTGCGGCACCGGGTTCCACAGAATGTTGCCGTAGGCCGCCATGTACCAGTTGGGTACGGCGGTGAGCGCCGCGCGCGAGGCCGAGCCGGGCAGATCGTAGCCCGGCACCTCGCTCGCGACTTCGTTCATGCCCCACGAAAACGCACCCATCGCCCGGATCGTGTCGGTGAGCTTGATCTGCGCGTAGCCGGTGGCGCTGTAGACGAGCACGGGGCGGAGATCGGCATCGTTGCCGCTGACGACCAGCACCGCGTCGCGGAAGCCGGTGACGAGCTGGTCGAAATATTTGCGTCCGATGCCTTCGCCGAGGCCGGCCTGGCCGCCGAATTCCACGACGCCGATGGTGTAGCGGCCGGAGAGCGAGGCACCCCAGCGCAGCGCGCTGGCGTGCGCCGAAATCTGCGAAACGCCGCCCGAATCGATCGTGAGCTGTCCGATCATGCCCGAGGCATACAGCGCGCCGCCGGGAAAATTCCATTGCAGCGCCGCCGTCACGTTGGGCCAGCGCTGCGGGCCGTTGAATCCGCCGGTCGCGCTGAATGACGCCGCCGGCAGCGCCGTGCAGACGGCGCCGGTGCGCGCGCAAGCATTGATTCCGG
>CAZUYG010000292.1:0-5203 GCA_964624265.1 uncultured Candidatus Odyssella sp. | reverse complement strand
CCAGAAGATACACGCCCTCGTAGAGCGCGTTGGCGCGGAACATCGGGAACACGAAATCGCGCACGAACTCCTCGCGCAGATCCTCGACGTAGATCTGCTTGGCGCCCATCATCTCGGCCTTCTTGCGCGCGGGCGCCACTTCCTCGCCCTGGCCGAGATCGGCGGTGAACGTCACCACCTCGCAGTTATAGGTTTCCTGCAGCCAGCGCAGGATGACCGAGGTGTCGAGCCCGCCCGAATAGGCGAGCACGACCTTGTTGACCTTGCCGGGGCGCGTCATGGCAATTCTCGAATGATTCAGAGGGGATCGGGGGCGGACGCCCGCCGAGGCGCGCGGAGTATAGGAATGCCGCGGCGTGCGGCAAGCGGCCCCTCCGAAGGCGCCCTGTCACAAATCGTCCCGCCGCCGCGCGGCCGGAATGCCGGGGCCGGCGGCGCCTTCTATTCGTGCCGCAGCGCGTCGATCGGATCGAGGTGCGCGGCGCGGCGGGCGGGGAAATAGCCGAAGATCACGCCCACCAGCGCGGAGAACGAGAAGGCCAGCACCACGATGCCCGGCTGCAGCAGGAACGGCACCGCCAGCGCCTGGGTGGCGAGCGCCGCCAGCCCGAGCCCGAGCAGGATGCCGATGATCCCGCCGAAGCCCGACAGCACCATCGCCTCGACGAGAAACTGGCTCAGCACCTGGCGCTCGAGCGCGCCGATCGCGAGGCGGATGCCGATCTCGCGCGTCCGTTCGGTGACGGAGACGAGCATGATGTTCATGATGCCGATGCCGCCGACGAGCAGGCTGACCGAGGCGACGGCGCCGAGCAGCTGCGTCATGATCTCGGTCGTGCCGGTCATGGTCTGCGCGAGCTGGCGCGTGTCGCGCACCGAGAAATCGTCTTCCTTGCCGGTCACGATGTTGCGCCGTTCGCGCATCAGCCGCTCGAGATCGGCCTGCACCCGCGCCGTGTCCGCGCCGTTCTGCGCCGAGATGTTGATGCTCGAAATGTCGCTGTTGCCGGCGATGCGCCGCTGAAACGCGCGCAGCGGCACGATCACGATGTCGTCCTGATCGCTGCCGAACGTCGATTGCCCTTTGGCGGAGAGCACGCCGATCACCTCGCACGCCACCTGCTTGACGCGCAGCATCTCGCCGAGCGGGCTCGTGCTGCCGAACAGCTTCTGCCGCACCGTTTCGCCGACGATGCAGGCCGAGCTGCCGGCGCGGATCTCGCCTTCGAGAAACTGGCGCCCGGCGGAAAGCGGCCAATCCTGCGTCACGAAATAGTCGTTCGTCGTGCCGATCACGCGGCTGACGCGGTTTTCGGCGCCGAACACGATCGTCGCCGATTGCTGCGCCAGCGGCGCCACCGCCTTGACGCCGGCGAGCTGCGCGCGGATCGCCTCCACGTCGCGGACGTTGAACGACTTCGCGGTCGAGCTCGACCGGCCGGGGCCGAACTGGCCGGGATTCATGAACAGCAGGTTGCTGCCGAGCTTGGCCAGCTCCGCGCGCACCTTCTCGGTCGTGCCGTTGCCGATCGTCACCATCGCGATCACGGCGCCGACGCCGATCACGATGCCGAGCACCGTCAGGAACGAGCGCATCGCATTGCGCCGGATCGCCTGCAGCGCGAGCTTCACCGCTTCCCAAAGCATCAGGCCGCCTCCTGCTCCGCGTTCAGGCGGTCGCTTTCGACGCGGCCGTCGACGAAGCGGATGACGCGCCGCGCATAGGCGGCGATGTCGGTCTCGTGCGTGACCATGATCACCGTGATGCCCTGGCGGTTGAGGTCGGTGAGGAGATCCATGATCTCGCGGCTGCTCTTGGTGTCGAGATTGCCGGTGGGCTCGTCGGCCAGCAGAACGGCGGGGCTGGTCACGATCGCGCGCGCGATCGCCACGCGCTGCTGCTGCCCGCCCGAAAGCTCGCTCGGCCCGTGATGCTCGCGGCCCTTCAGGCCCACGCGCTCCAGCGCGGACATCGCCAGCGTGCGGCGCTCGCCGTGCGCGAGGCCGCGATAGATCAGCGGCAGCTCCACGTTTTCCACGGCGCTCGTGCGCGCGAGCAGATTGAAGCCCTGGAAGACGAAGCCGAGGAAATGCCGCCGCAGCAGCGCGCGCCGGTTGCGGTCGAGCGCGCCCACGTCGATGCCGTCGTAGAGGTATTTGCCGGCGCTCGGCACGTCGAGGCAGCCGATGATGTTCATCGCCGTGGACTTGCCCGAGCCCGAAGGGCCCATGATGGCGACGAACGAGCCGCGCTCGATCCGGATGTCGACTCCGGCGAGCGCGTGCACGGTGCCGGCTCCGTGCCCATACACCTTGGTGACGCCGGCAAGTTCGATGAGGGCCGCTGGGCCGTCCGCGCGCGACATTGCCGCCTCAGGGCGCGGTGCGCGCATCGACGATGACGCGGTCGCCGGCCTTCAACTCGCCGCCGGTGATCTCGGTCGATTTGCCGTCGGTCGAACCCACGGTCACGGCGACCGCGGCGGGCGCGCCGTTGCGCAGCACCCAGACGGTCCGGCTCGCGGATTTCGCGTCCCGCGCGCTGGGCGTGCGCCGCATGCGCGGCGGGCCCGGCATCAGCCGCTGCAGGAACGAGCGGTTGTCGCCGGCGGCGGTCTCGTTGGGCGTGAAGCGCAGCGCGGCGTTCGGCACCAGCAGCGCGTTCTTCGCCTCGCGCACCGTGATCGTCGCCGTCGCGGTCATGCCCGGGCGCAGCAGCAGCTCGGAATTGTCGGCGGTGAGCACGGCCTTGTAGGTGACGACGCCCTGCACCGTCTCGGAGCCGAAGCGCAGCATGCGGATGCGCGCCGGGAAGCGCCGGTCCGGATGGGCATCGACGGCGAAGCTCGCCGTCTGCCCCTCGGACACGTGGCCGACATCGGCTTCGTCGACGTCGACGCGGACTTCCATCTTCTTCAGATCTTCCGCGATCGTGAACAGCACCGGCGCCTGCAGCGTCGAGGCCACCGTCTGGCCGGGATCGACGTTGCGGGTCAGCACCACGCCGTTGATCGGCGACGTGATGCGCGCCTTGCGGAAATTCGTCTCGTCGACGTTGAGCTGCGCCTCGGCCACGCTCACTTCGGCGCGGGCGCTGGACACCGCCGCCAGGGCGCGGTCGTAGGCCGCCTTCGACGCATCGAGATCCTGCTGCGACGTGGCCTGCCGCGCGACCAGCGTCCGCTTGCGGTCGTAGTCGCGCAGCTTCTCCTCGAGCGTCGCCTCGGCCTCGCCCACCTTGGCCTTGGCCGAGGCGAGCTTGGCGCGCGAGCTTTCCACGGTGGCGCCGAGCTTGTCGGTGTCGAGCTCGGCGAGCACGTCGCCGACCTTCACGACGCTGTTGTAGTCGACGTTCACCTTGCGCACGACGCCGGAAAGCTCGCTCGAGATGTCCACCTTGTTGGTGGGCTGCACCGAGCCGGTGGCCGTGACGAGCACGGTCAGGTCGCCGCGCGTCGCGGGCTGGGTCACGAAGGTCTGCCGGGCCTCGCTTCCGCCGCCGAAGAACAGAACGTAGGCGCCGGCCGCAAGCAGCAGCGCGCCCGCCGCCAGCAGGAGCGCGCGCAGCCTCCGCGATCGCGGCTTGCCGCCGCGCCCGAGGTCGAGAAGCTCCTGCGCGGAGGCGGCGTCCAGCGGCTTGTCCATGCCGGCGTTCTCTCCAGCCTTTCGCTTGCAATGTCGGGCGCGCCCGCGAGGGCGACATTGATCTCCGTCAAGCGAAATACGCCGCGCGTCGCGCTTTCCGTCGCGCCGCCGGGCTCAGGAGCCGCTGGGAACAAGAATGTCGCGGTGCCGGGGACGCACCGCGGCCGGCGGGCTCAGCCGCCGGTCACGCGGAGCTTGATCTTGCCGATCTCGACGATGCCGCCGGGCTTGAGCGGCACGGGCTCGTTGGCCTCGAGGCGCTGGCCGTCCACCCACGTGCCGTTCATCGAATCGAGGTCTTCGAGGCACAGCGCGCCGTTCTGGATCACGAAGCGCGCGTGATTGCGCGAGACCGAATCGTGCTCGATGACGAAATTGGCGCGCGCGCTGCGGCCGACGAGCAGGCCGGATTCGTTTTCGAGCAGCGCGGGCTCGTTGACGGTGAAGTCGAACGCGGCGGCGACGTCGTTGGCGCCCACGAGGCGCCACGCGCGTCCGCCGGGCCGCGGCGGCGCGGCGATGCGCATCGTCGCGGCCTCTTCGGCGGCGGGCGGGCGGCCGGTCACGTCCTGCGTTCGCTCCGGCGGGCGGCGCGGCGCGGCGGGCGGCGGCTCGGCCGCCGAAGGCGGCGGCACCGGCGGCGGTTGCGGAGGATTCAGCGAGCGCGCCGGAATCGGCGGCATCGGCGCCACCGGCTCGTCGAGCGGCTGCGGCCCCTCGCGGCCGGCGATCATCGTGGCGGCGGGCGGTTCGGGCGGCGCGCTGACCGGCGGGGCCGGGCGCATCTTGCGGCCCGCGGGCGGCGGCGGAGGCGCGGCCGCGCCGGCCATCATCGTGCCGGGCTCGCCGCTCATCGGCGAAAGGGGAACGGGTGCCGCCGGTGCCTGGGTTGCCGAGCCCGGCACCGGCGCGCCGTGGATCATCGTCTGCGCGCCCACGTCGCCGCGCGGCAGCGCTGGCGCACCGGGGCCGATCGTCTCGGCGCCCTGGGTCCGCGCGCCGGGCTGGCCGGTCCGGCCCTCGAGGCGCGGCTCGCTGCGGCCGGTGCGCGGCATGCCGGTCTGCGGCTCGCTGTATTCCTCCTGGTCGAGCGGGATGTAGCGCCGCTTCCACGGGGCGAAAGAGAAGATCCAGAGGAAGAAGATGTTGAGGCCGGGGATCAGAACGAGGATGCCCCAGAACCGGCCCCAATGCGCATAGGGCAGAACCCGGTTCATGTAGCGCGACGCCAGCATCAGCAGGCCGAGCACCGGCAGCAGCAGCACGAGCGACAGCGGCCCGCCGGCGCGCGCCCGCGCGAGCCCCACCCACGCCGGCACGATCAGCGCGACGAACAGCGCCGCATGGATCATCGCCGCCGGCACCGCCCAGATGGGCAGCCAGGCCGGCAGGGTGCCGAACGAGTAGCCGAGGATCGTCAGTGGCATGGCGCGATCATAGCCATGCCGCGCGCCGCGTCCAACCTACAGCATGGCCTCGATCACGCGGTCCGGCGGCTTGTGGCCGTCGACGAAGGTCTTGATGTTGATGATGACCTTCTCGCCCATGTCGATGCGGC
>CAZUYG010000291.1:0-5216 GCA_964624265.1 uncultured Candidatus Odyssella sp. | reverse complement strand
CGGAAGATGCGCCGACCGGCCAACGCGTCGGCGGATCGGCCGCCCGGCCCGGCGCCGCGCCCACGGCGAGAGTCGCGTCCGGCGCTGCCTCGGCCGGGGGCGGCGGCGCTGCATCGACCGGCGGCCACGGCGCGCCGTCGAACAGCGGTTCCCACTGCTCGAGGCTTTGCGGACGCGACTTCTCGTCGACGATGAGCGCCGCGTCGATGGCCGCGAGCAGCGCGGGAGCGTATTTGCCGCGCGCGGCCATTTTGGCCGCGGATTCGTAGGGATCGCTGCGGATGCGGTCGGGCGCGTCGGGCGGGCGCTGGCCGGTGACGGCGCGATAGAGCACACCGCCCATCGCGTAGATATCGGTCCACGGCCCCTGATGGCCGCGCGTCGTGTATTGCTCGAACGGCGCGTAGCCGGCCGAAACGATCGAGGTGAGACTTTGGCTGCGCGAGCCGACCGCGAGGCGCGCGGCGCCGAAATCGAGCAACACCGGCGAGCCGTCCTTGCGGATGTAGATGTTGCCCGGCTTGATGTCACGGTGAAGGAAGCCGGCCTTGTGGACGTGCGCGAGGCCCGACAGCAGCGGCTTGAGCCAGCCGCGGATTTCGGCTTCGGGCAGCGTTTTCCGCTTTTCGAGGATCGACGCGAGGCTATCGCCGTCCTCGTAGGCCATCACGAGATAGGCCGTGCCGTTCGCCTCGAAATAGCTGAACACCGAGACGACGTTGGTGTGGTGGAATGCAACCAGCGTCTGCGCCTCGCGGCGGAAGCGCTCGAGGCCCCATTGGAAATTCTCCTGGTCCGCTTCCGTCAGCGGCGCCACGGACACGTCGTCGCGCGAGCGCGCCGCGATCCCGTTCGGCAGGTACTCCTTGATGGCGACCGGACGATTGATCGCGATTTCGGTCGCGAGATAGGTAATGCCGAATCCGCCGGCGCCCAGCACGCGCTCGATGCGGTAGCCGTGAATGTCGAGACCGCGGCCCAGGCCGTGGCGCGCGTCGTCCATCGCCGCCTGCCCCCGTCCCCGCTATCGTTTACGGCAGGAGCACGCGACCACGCCCTCGGTGAACGGCACGTTCCAGAAAATGCTGGTGCCGTCCGTCTTCACGTCGGCGACGCGCCAATCCCCGTCGGTGCAGTAGCGCTGGCTGGGAAGCGTCAGCTTGCGCGTGGTGCGGACCATGCGCTGCGTGCCCCCGACGCACAGGTTGTTGGGCGTGGTCGTCACGCCCGGTATGGCCGTCAGCGCCGTCGACGGCGTCGTTGGCGACGAATCGGCGCTGCTGCGCGTGCACTGGCAGTTCACGTGCCCGTCGCTGAAGATCACCCGCCAGTAGAGGCTGACACCGTCGGTCGTCGTATCGCGCACGTTCCAGTTCGGCGTCGTGCAATAGCGCGCGCCCGGCATCGCCAGCGTGCGCGTCGCATCGACGTAGCGCATCGACCCGGGCTGGCACATGTTCGTCGGCGATTTCGTGATGCCCGGCACCGGCGTTTTTTCGCCGGGCGGGGGCACGGTCGGCGTCCCGCCGGTGCCGCGGACGCAGGCGCAATCGACATGCCCGTCGGTGAACGGAACCCGCCAGAGCAGATTGGCGCCCTCGGCGCGCACGTTGCGGACGCTCCAGTCGGCGTCGGTGCAGTAGCGGATGGCCGGCAGCGTGAGCTTGCGCGTCGCCTCCACCATGCGCTGCGAGCCGGGCCGGCAGAGATTGTTCGGCGTCTTGGTGACTTTCGAGTAGTCGGTGCCGTTGGCCGGACGCTCCTTGGCCTCGGCGTCGGCGAGCTGCTTGCGGAGCTGCGCGAGCCCGGCGTCGGAAGGCGAGATGCGCGCGGCCTCGTCGAGCTTGCGGCGCGCCGTATCGAAATCCTTGCGCAGGATGGCGTCACGCGCCTCTTCGAGCAGACGGTCGAGCGCGTTCGTGTCGGGCGGCGTGCCCCGCTTGGCGGCGTCGAGTTCCGAGCGTATCGCCGCCAGGTCGCGGTCGCCGGCCGGCACGAGGCGCGCCAGCTCGGCGATGAGCCGCTCCGCCTCGGAGAAATTCTTCGCGCGGATCGCGTCGCGCGCCTGCGACAGCAGCCGCTGGACCTGGGCCGTCCGCTCGCCGCTTTCCTTGGCGCGGCGAAGCTCTTCGCGCGCGCTCGCGAGATCGGCGTGATTGGGCGACAGTTTCGCCGCCTCGGCGATCAGGCGCTCCGCCTCGTCGTAGGCGCGGCGCGCGATTGCTTCGCGCGCGCGTCCGATGAGCGCGCGCACCTGCTGGTCGGTGCTCGCGTTTTCCTTCGCCGCGCGCAGCGCTTCGCGGACGGCCGAAAGATCGGGATGATTGGGCGCGAGCTGCGCGGCCTGCTCGATCAGGCGCTCGGCCGTAACGAGATCGCGGCGCGCGATGGCCGCGCGCGCCTGGGTGAGCAGCGTGCCGGCCTGCCGGACCTTGCCCTGCTCTGCCGCGCGCGCCGCCTGAAGCTCGGCCTTGATCTTGTCGAGGTCGGGATGGTCCTTCCTCGCTTTCTCGGCGTCGGCGATGAGGCGCTCGGCCTCGTCGAGCGAACCGGCCGTGATCGCGGAACGGGCCTTGCCGATGAAATCGGCCGCCCGCGTCTCGCCCTGCGAATCGAGATAGAAATACGCGCCCGCGCCGGCGCCGCCGAGCACCAGAATGCCGCCCGCGATCACCGCGGCCGCGAGCATGCCGCGCTTTTGCTTCGGCGCATGCGTCATGGCGGCGGCGGCGGTCGG
Source organism: uncultured Candidatus Odyssella sp. (assembly GCA_964624265.1). GTDB lineage: Bacteria > Pseudomonadota > Alphaproteobacteria > Bin65 > Bin65 > SBBV01. Next base: position 2,479 of record CAZUYG010000291.1, on the reverse strand, counting down.
CGCCGTCTGGCCGGGCTTCGCCGCGATCGGGCGTCCGGTCGGAAGTTGCGCCGAGGCGCCCTTGCCCGGACGCAGCGTGGCGCCTTCCTGCCCCGACGGCGCCGCGCGCGCAGGAAGCTGCCCGCCCGCGAACAGCGCACGCCATTCGGCGACGCTCTGCGGCCGATGCGCCTCGTCGACCGCCAGCGAGGCATCGATCGCGGCGAGCAGCGTCTCGCTGTATTTCCCGGCGGCGGCCTGCACCGCGGGAACGTAGGGATCGTCGCGGATGCGGTCCGGCGAATCGGGCGGGCGCTCGCCCGTCGTCGCGCGGTAGAGCACGCCGCCGAGCGCGTAGATGTCGGTCCAGGCGCCCTGATTGCCGCGCGTCGTGTATTGCTCGAATGGCGCATAGCCGGCCGAGACGATCGAGGTGAGGCTCTGGCTGCGCCCGCCCAGCGCCTGACGCGCCGCGCCGAAATCGAGCAGCACCGGTGAGCCGTCGCGGCGGATGTAGATGTTGCCCGGCTTGATGTCGCGATGCAGGAAGCCGACGCTGTGGACGTGCTCGAGGCCGTCGAGCAGCGGGCCCAGAAGGTCGTTGATCTCTTCCTCGGTCAGCGTTCCGGCGCGCTCGAGGATCTTGGCGAGGCTCTCGCCGTCCTCGTAGGCCATCACCAGGAAGGCGGTGCCGTTGGCCTCGAAGTAGCGGTAGACGGTGACGATGTTGTTGTGGCGGAACGTGACGAGCGTCTGCGCTTCCTTGCGGAAGCGGTCGAGGCCCCACTGGAAGTTCTCGCGGTCGGCGGCGCTGAGCGGGTGCACCGACACGTCGTCGCGGCCGCGCGCGGCGATGCCGCTCGGCAGATACTCCTTGATCGCCACCCTGCGATTGATCGCGATCTCGTGGGCGAGATAGGTGACGCCGAAGCCGCCCGCGCCCAAGACTTTCTCGATCCGATACCCTTCGATCTCGTAGCCCTTGGGCAGGGCGTGGCGCATCTCTTCCGACATTCGTTCGCCTCGGCTCTTAACCAGACGTCCCGGCGTGCGCGCGCGTCAGCCGAACCCCACGCCGGCTGAACCGCGTATTGCGCTGCAGCGTACTCAAGCGCCGCTGCAGGAACAAGGCTGCGCGCCACGTCATTCCCATAATGGCCTCGCCTCTAGGCGGAGGCCAGAAACTCGCGAATCGGCGCCAGCTCGCGCTCGGTCAGTAGCGCGGGCGCATGGCCAGCGTCCGCGACCGTGACGAGCCGCGCCTTGGGGCCGCGCTTCGTCATCTCTTCGGCCACCGACGGCAGCAGCAGTTCCGACTCGACGCCCCGGAGTGCCAGCACCGGACATTTGATCGCATCCCAGATCGGCCACAGCACGACGTCGTTGCGCGGCTGCGCGACGAAGCTCTGCCCGATCGCCGGATCGCGCTTCCACACAAACTTGCCGTCGTCGCGCCGCTTGACCGTGTTGCGCGCCAGATCGAGCCATTGCGGGCGCGTCAGCCGCCCGAAGCCCGCATTGACCGTGGAAATGTAGTCGGCGGCCGCCTCGATGTCCGCGAATTCCGGGTTCTCGCCCACTTTCTCCGCGATCTGGTCCTGCGCGGCCTTGGGCACGAACGGCCCCACGTCGTTGAGCACCATGCGGCGGATCGGCGTCCGCGCCTGCGCGGCGAGAATCATGCCGATGAGGCCGCCCATCGACGTGCCGACCCAATCGACCTCGGCGGCACCGCTGCGCGCGATCAGCGCGGTCATGTCGGCGCACTATTGCGGGAGGCTGTAGTCGCCCGGCGCGATCCAATCGCTCTCGCCGCGCCCGGCGACGTCGGGGCAGAGCACGCGGTAGCGCCCGGCAAGCGATGCCGCGAGCGTGTCGAAATCGCGGCCGTTGCGCGTGAGGCCATGCACGCAGATCAGCACGCGTGGATTGGCCGGATCGCCCCACTCCCAATAGCGGATGCGATGGAAGCCCCGTGACGTGAGGCCGAGGAGGAACTGTGCGCGGGGTTCGGTCATGGCGTCCCTATACAGCGAACCCGGCAGGGAGTGCACGCTGCGCGACGCATTCCCGCCGGGCGAAATTGCGCGGCAGACTCGGCGCATGGCTGCGGGCTAGTCTCCCGCGCGTTCGGATTGGGGGGATCGGCGTGACGCGCGGCCGTGTCGCGGCGCACGCTAGGAATCATGCAGGCGCGGATGGAATCGAGAACGACAGGCGTGCTGCTGGTCGCCGGCGCCGCGCTGTTCTGGAGTTCGGGCGCGCCGATCTTCCGGCACATCCGCGGGGTCGAAGACTGGACGATCGCGTTCTGGCGCGCGGTTTTCCTGGTCACGGCCCTGCTGGCCGTCCTCGCGGTCATGGAGCGCGGCCGCATCCTGAGCGCCTTCATGCGCGCGGGATGGCGCGGCCTCGCCTCGGGCGCCTGCTTCGGCGTGATGATGACGGGATTCATGCTGGCGCTGGCGCGCACTTCGGTCGCCAACACGATGCTGCTGAT
>CAZUYG010000290.1:0-5229 GCA_964624265.1 uncultured Candidatus Odyssella sp. | reverse complement strand
CCATCGCTTCCGGGCGCTGCGCGGCAATCACCGCCGGCACGCCCGGCTTCAGAATGCCCGCCTTCTCCGCCGCGATCGCGGCCAGCGTCTCGCCGAGATACTTCTGATGATCGAGATCCACCGGCGTGATGCAGCTGACCGCCGGCTTCGCCACCAGGTTCGTCGCATCGAGACGCCCGCCGAGCCCGACTTCGAGGAGCAGGATGTCCGCCGGCGTCTCCGCAAACGCGAGAAACGCCGCGGCGGTGGTGATCTCGAAGAACGTGATCTCGGCGCCGGCATTCGCGGCTTCGACGCGCTTCAGCAGCGCCGTCAGCGGCGCATCGCCGATCTCGCCCCCGGCCAGGACGATGCGCTCGTTGAACTTCACGAGATGCGGCGACGTGTAAACGTGGCAGCGATGGCCGGCCGCTTCCAGCGCCGCGCGCATGAAGGCGACGACGGAGCCCTTGCCGTTCGTGCCGGCCACATGCACGACCGGCGGCAGCTTCCGCTCCGGATTGCCGAGCGCCGCCATCAGCCGCTCGATCCGCCCGAGCGACAGGTCGATGATGCGCGGATGCAGCGCGGTGAAGCGCGCGAGGAGATCGTCGAGAGCCGTCACGGAGGCCGCACGATTGCTGCTGTCATCCCGGGCGCGGCGCGGCACGGCGCATTTGCGCCGCGGACCCGGGACGACACTTTATGTAAGGGATTTGCCGAAAGCGAACGCGCTATCGCGCCGGGGCTGGCGCCGGCGCCGCCGGTTCGGCCACGGCCGCCGCTTGGTCGGCAGGGAATGGAATGACTTCGGCCGGCGGGTTGGGGCGCATCAGGTGGCCGAGCAGGCGCGTCAGCGTCTCGCGCAGATCCTTGCGTGCGACCACCATGTCGACCATGCCGTGCTCGCGCAGATATTCGGCGCTCTGGAATTCCGGCGGCAGCTTCTCGCGGATCGTCTCCTCGATCACGCGCTTGCCGGCGAAGCCGATCATGGCGCCGGGCTCGGCGATGTGGATGTCGCCGAGCATCGCGAACGAGGCGGAGACGCCGCCCGTGGTCGGGTTCGTCAGCAGCACGACGTAAGGCAGGCCGGCTTCCTTCACCTGGTCGATGGCGATGACCGTGCGCGGCATCTGCATCAGCGAAAGGATGCCTTCCTGCATGCGCGCGCCGCCCGAGGCGGGCACCACGATCAGCGCCGCCTGCTGCAGCACCGCGAGCTTGGCCGCGGACACGATGCCCTCGCCGACGGCGATGCCCATCGATCCGCCCATGAAGCTGAAATCGAAGCAGGCGATCACCACCGGGATATCGCCGATCGTGCCGTGCGCGATGATGATCGCGTCCTGGCCGGGCACGCGGCCGTCCTTGCCCTGCGCGTCCTTCAGCCGGTCGGAATAGCGCTTGCTGTCGCGGAAGCGCAGCGGGTCCATCGGCACCTTGGGCGGCTCGATCGTGTCGAACTTGCCGCCGTCGAACAATTGCGCGAGCCGATCCTTGGCGCCGACCCGCATGTGATGTCCGCAATGGGTGCAGACATGCAGGTTCGCCGCCAGCTCGCGGTGGAAGATCATCTGGTTGCAGGCGGGGCACTTCACCCAGAGGTTCTCGGGCACCTCGCGCGTGCTGCTGGTGGAGACCAGGGCGCGGATTTTCGGGCGGATGCGTTCGAGCCAGCTCATCGGGGCGGTCGCTCGTGGTGGCGGGGAAGGGCGGAAAATGCGCCTTCCGGGCGCGGAAGTCGAGTGGCCGCGTGGCCGGAATTGCGGCTTCGGCGTGGCAAAACCCTTCGCTTTGCCATGGGTTTAGCGCATGCTCTGCGGGCTCTCGAAGGGCCCGGCGCGGCGGCGGCACGCAAGTTCTACATGGCAAGTCTTTATGATTTGAAGCCGCGCTTCCAGGCGCTGCTGCGCCCGCTGGCGCACGGCCTGCTTCGCGCCGGCGTGACGCCCAACGCGGTTACCTTGGCCGCGCTGCTGCTGTCGCTCGCGATGGGCGCCGCGCTGGTCGCCTGGCCCGCCTCGGCATGGGTGCTCGCCGCGGTGCCGCTCGTGCTGCTCCTCCGCATGGCGCTCAACGCGCTCGACGGGATGATGGCGCGCGAGGGCGGGCTGGAATCGAAACTCGGCCTCGTGCTCAACGAGGTGGGCGACATCCTCGCCGACGGCGCGATCTATCTGCCGCTGGCACTCGCGCTCGGTGTCGATCCGCTGCTGGCCGCTTGCTTCTTTCTGCTGGCGGCGGCGAGCGAGGCGGCAGGCCTCGCCGGAATCGCCACCGGAGCTGGCAGGCGCTACGACGGGCCGTTCGGCAAGTCGGACCGCGCGGCGGCGATCGGCGCGCTCGCCATCGTGGCCGCCGCCGGCGTGCCATTTGCCGGCTGGATCGGCTGGGCCTTCGCGGCACTCTGCGCGCTCACCGCGCTCACCGTCGCCAATCGCATGGCGAAAGCCGCGCGGGGCAAGCCATGAGAGGCTGGTTCGATCTCAGCCCCACGCTGCTCACCGCGCTCGGCGGCATTTTCGGTCTGCTCGTCGCGGCGAGCCTCGTCATCTGGGCGCTGCGCCGCGCGCATCCGGAAAAGGACTACAGCGAGCTCGTTCTGCGCACGAAGTCGTGGTGGGTGATGGCCGCGATCTTCACCGCGGCGCTGCTGGTGAACCGCGTCACCGCGCTCGTTTTCCTCGGCATCGTGAGCTTCCTCGCGCTCAAGGAATATCTTTCAATCATCCCGACGCGGCGCGCCGACCGGCGCGTGCTGTTCTTCCTCTATCTCGCGATTCCGATCCAGTATTACTGGGTCTCGATCGGCTGGTACGGGATGTTCATCATCTTCGTGCCGGTCTACATGCTGCTGTTCCTGCCGCTGCCGATGCTCGTGATCGGGCAGACGCAGGGCTTCCTGCGCGCGGCCGGCACGCTGCACTGGGGCCTGATGGTCACGGTGTTCAGCCTCTCGCACGCCGCGTACACGCTGATGCTGCCGGCCGCGCACAACGCGATCGGCGCCTGGCGCGATCCGCACACCGGCGCCGCGCTGATGATCTATCTCGTCGTGCTCACGCAGCTGAACGACGTTGCGCAATTCGTCTGGGGCAAATTGCTCGGGCGCCACAAGATCATTCCCGCGGTCAGCCCCAACAAGACCTGGGAAGGCTTCCTCGGCGGCGTGCTGACGACGACGGCGCTTTCGGCCGCGCTCGGTCCCTGGCTCACGCCGATCAGCCTCATGCACGCCGCGATCCTCGGCGCGCTGCTGGGCATCGCCGGTTTCGTCGGCGACGTCACGGTCTCGGCGCTGAAGCGCGATCTCGGCTTGAAGGACACCAGCCACTTCCTGCCCGGCCACGGCGGCGTGCTCGACCGGGTCGACAGCCTCACCTACACGGCGCCGCTGTTCCTGCATTACGTGCGCTATTTCTGCTATTGAGCGGCGCCATGCGGTGGCTGCGCGTCCTCTTCTTCCTGCTGATTGTGCGGCCGGCGGTGCTGTTGCTGCTCGGCCTGTTCGTGAAGCGCGGGGATCTGCTGCCGAAAGAAGGGCCGGCGATCGTCGTCGCCAATCACAACAGCCATCTCGACACGCTGGTGCTGCTCTCGCTGTTCCCGCTGCGGCTGCTGCCGAAGGTGCGGCCCGTGGCGGCGGCGGATTACTTTTCCGGTGACGACACCACGCTCGGCTGGATCGCGACTCACCTCATCGGCATCATCCCGATCCGCCGCCGCGGCACGGCGCTCGAAAACAAGCGCGACGATCCGCTGCGCCCGGCCGGCGAGGCGCTCGCGCGCGGCGATATCCTCATCATCTACCCCGAGGGCACGCGCGGCGAGCCCGAGAAGCTCGCGAAATTCAAGAACGGCGTCGCCTACCTCGCCGAGCGTTTCCCCGACGTGCCGGTGACGCCGGTGTTCCTCTGCGGCCTCGGCAAGGCGTGGCCCAAGGGCGAGCGCTGGCCGGTGCCGCTGCTGTGCGAGGTGTTCGTCGATCCGCCGCTGCGCTGGAGCGGCGACCGCGCCGCATTCGTCGAAGCGCTCGAAGCGCGCGTCGCCGCGATGGCGAAACTCGGCGACTTCCCCGGCTGGGACTACGAGCCCTCGGCCGCCGACGAAAAGCGCGCGTTGGAGAAGGAAGGGACGTGAACAGGAGGCGGGGAGGCGGGGAGAGCGCGCAATCAGAGCCGTCATGCTGAGCGCCGCCCCCTTGGGGCGGCAGCGAAGCATCTCTCGGCAGCGTTGTGCGGGCGTTGAGGAGCTCGGGCGGGGCGAACGAGTCTCCCCGTCGAGAGATGCTTCGCGGCCCCAAGCGGGGCCGCTCAGCATGACGTCGCGTTACAGCGCAGCGGATTCGCCGGCGGCGTAGTGGCGCACGGCTTCGGCGGGCTTTTCGCCGAGCACGGCGGCGGCGGCGAGCTCGCCCATGAGCGCGCCGAACTTGAAGCCGTGGCCCGAGAAGCCGGACATGACATAGCCGGCGGCGCCGAGCGGCTCGAGGATGAAGCGCTCCTCGGGCTCCACGTCGTAGAAGCAGGTCTTGGCCTCGACGATGCGATACTGATCGCCATCGCAGAAGCGGCCGCGGCAATGGGCCAGCAGTTCTTCGGCCTCCGCCCGCCGCGCTTCGCGGTCGTGATCGGGGTCGCCGTGGAGCGAGAAGCGGTGATCGCCGAACTTCAGGCCGAGGCCGGCGCGCGGCGGCACCGCGTAATAGACGTAGTCGCGCTGGCGCTCGATCATCATCGGCGCCGCCGACCAGGCGCGTTGCTGGGCGGGCGGCGGTTCCACATAGACGACGATCTGGCGCGAGGGCGTGACGCGCGCGGCGAGTCCGGGCACGAGCCGCGTCAGCCACGGCCCCGCGGCCACGATCACGCGATCGAAGCCCTGCACGGCGCTGTCGGCGAGGCGGATGCGCGCGCGTTCCGGATCGACGTCGGCGATTTTCGTCTTCCCGTGCAGTTCCACGCCGTGCGTCCCGAGATGGTGCGCGAGGCGCTCGACAATGCGGCCTGCGAATAGCGCGCCGCCGCGCGGCTCGAAGATGGCTCGCGCGATATTCCCCGGACGGAGATGCGGGAAGCGCTGCGCCAGCGTGTCGCCATCGAGCGTTTCGAACGCGATGCCGGCGGCGCGCAACGTGGCGGCGGAGGTTTCGGCCCAGTCCGCTCCGGGTCCGTCGATGCCGATCGTGCCGGTCTCGGCATAAAGCGTCTCGCCGAGATCGGCCCAAAGGCGATCCCACGACGCGAA
>CAZUYG010000289.1:0-5246 GCA_964624265.1 uncultured Candidatus Odyssella sp. | reverse complement strand
AGGATCGCGAATCCGGCACCCATGCCCGCCGCCTCGGTCGCGGTGAACGCGCCCGCATAGATGCCGGCGATGATGAACACCAGCAGCAGCAGCACCGGGACGAACCCGCGCAACGCGCCGCGCGCATCGCCCTCGGCCGTTGCATGCTCCTCGCCGCGGCCGGCCGCCTGCGGGCGCAGCCAGAGCACGGCCTGGATCGCCACGATATAGAGCGCGATGCCGAGCAGCCCCGGCAGAATGCCGGCGACGAACAGGTGGCCGATATTCGTTTCGGTGAGGATGCCGTAGATGATGAAGACCACGCTCGGCGGGATCAGGATGCCCAGAGTGCCGCCCGCCGCCACCACGCCGGCCGAAAACGCGGGGTCGTAGCCGAAACGGATCATCGAGGGGATCGAGACGCGCGACATCGTCGCCGTCGTCGCCAGGCTCGAACCGCACACCGACGAAAACGCGCCGCACGATAGGATGGTCGCGATCGCGAGTCCGCCACGCCGGCGGCCGAGCAGCGCATTGAAGCCGGCATAAAGGTCCTGCGCCATGCCCGAATAGGCGAGCACGTTGCCCATCAGCAGGAACAGCGGCAGCACGACGAGGTTCGAATTCGTCACCGTATCGAACGCGGCCTGGCCCGAGATCGTGAGCAGCGCCGGGACGCTGCCGGCCAAGGCGATCCCCGCCGCGCCCACGAGCGCCAGCACGTAGCCGATCGGCATGCCGAGCAGCATCAGCGCCAGCGCGATCGCGAGGCCGATCAATCCGGTGGCCACGCCTCACCCTACCTTCGGATCGGGACTGCCGGGCGCGCCCCGCGGAACGGGTTCGAACGCACGCAACATCTCGACGATTCCCGCGATCAGCGCGAACGCCGCCATCGCGAAGATCAACGGCGGATAGGGCAGCAGCAGAATCGGCGAGCGCTCGCCCGAGCCCAGCGCTGCCATGCCGAGAACGTAAAGGCGCCACGCGATGAAACCGAGCAACAGCGCCGCCGCGACGCGGAAAACGCGCTCCAGGAGCGCGCGCGCGGCGGCCGGCATCCGGCTGGAGAGGAGATCGACGACGATGTGCTCGCCCGCACGGCACACGGCGGGCAGCGCCGCGAACACGACGAAGCCCATGCCGAACCGGATCAGGTCGTCGGCGCCTTGCAGCGGCCTATTGAGAAGATACCGCCCCGCGACGTCGATGATGGAAACGACGAGGATCGCCAGCAGCAGCAATGCCAGCAGGTATTTGTAGGCGGTCTTCATGCACGGCTGGGGCGGCGCGCTGTTTGGCGCCGCCCTGGGCCTACTGGGCCGCGAGCTTGCGGAACTCGGCCAGCGCCGCAGCGGCGTCGAAGCCGTCCTTGCTGGCCTGTTTCGCCCACTCGGCGTCCACCTCGGCGAAACGGGCCTTCGCCTCCTTCATGTAGGCCTCGCTCGGCGCCGTCAGCTTGGCGCCGCCGGCGCGCAAGGCCGCGAGCGCCTTAACCTCGAGCTCGTCGAGCACCGTCGCGGCGCGCGTGGCCAGCGCGGCGCCCGAGATCTTGTCGATCGCCGCGCGGTCGGCCTCGGGCAGCGACTCCCACTTCTTCGGGTTCATCGCGATGTAGAAGGAGCCGGCGAAGATGCCGCCCGGCACGAGCACCGCGTTCGGCACGAACTTTTCCACCTTGAACGCGAGGATGTCCGTTCCCGGCAGCGCAGCGCCGGTCAAAACCCCCTGCGAGAGCATCTCGTAGGTCTGCGGCGCCGGCGAAAACACCGGCACGCCGCCGAGCGCCTTCACTGTGTTGCCGAGCACGCGGTCGCCCACGCGCGTCTTGATGCCGGCATAGTCGGCGATCGCGTTCACCGGCTTCGCTGTGAAAATCTGGCCGGGCATATTGGCCCAGAGCGTGATCAGCTTTACGCCCTTGAAGTCGCCGGCCGGCTCGAAATATTTCGCGTTCAGCGCCCAGAAGGCCGCCGTCGTCTTTTTCGCGTCGGGCCCGAGCATCGGCAGCGACAGGATGTTGTGCCGCGGGAACCGGTCCGGATTGTAGCCGATGAAGCTGAACGCGAGATCGGCGCCGCCGCCGCTCACCAGCTCGAACTGGCGCGGCGGCGGGGCGAGCGAGGAGCCTGTAAATTCGATCTTGATCCGGCCCTGCGTCGCGGCGGCGACGTCTTTCGCCCAGACGTCCATGATGTGCACCTGATAGGGGTGCGTCGCCGGAATGAACTTGTTGAAGGTAAGCGTCGTCTCGGCCGCGCACGCGCCGGCCCACAGCAGCCCCGCCGTCGCGAAGCCGATCTTCGTGACCAATCCCGCCATCGTGATCCCCCTCTCGAAGCGCCGTGCGGCATCTCGCACCGCGCATGAACGGACAGCGTAATGGCCGTTTCACGGGCCCGGCAATTGAGAAATCCATGCTGGGCGATAACTTCCAGTACCGGCTAATGATAAATGCCGATCATCGCCGCCGCACCCGAAGTCATTGGGATCGCCGCGCGATTGTTGGCATGGTGCGCCTCTCCGCTCCGTCCCGCCTCAACGGAAACAGCGATGACCTACACGCCCGAAGCCATTGCCGCCCTCGTCGGCGACTCGCAGTTCGATCCGCGCGTTTACGGCGACGAGGAACTGTATCGGCTCGAGATGGAGCGCATCTTCGACCGCTCGTGGCTGCTGGTCGGGCACGATTCGCTGCTGAAGCAGCCGGGCAGCTTCTTCGCCACGCGCGCCGGCAGCCATCCGATCATCCTCTGGCGCGACCCGGAAGGAACGATTCGCGCGTTTCTCAACCGCTGCCCGCATCGCGGCACGCGCCTGTGCAGCCTCGATCGCGGCGTGGCGAACAGCCTCGTCTGCCCCTATCACGGCTGGGTGTTCGCGGCCGACGGCGCGCTCAAGAGCGTTCCCGCGCCCGAGGAATACGGCAGCGATTTCCGCCTTGGCGATTGGGGCCTGGCGCCGGTCGCCGCGCTCGACAGCTACCGCGGCTTCCTGTTCGTGCGCCACACGAAGCAGGGGCCGGACTTGCGCGAATTTCTCGGCGACGCGGCCTCGTCGATCGACGATCTCGTCGACCGCGCGCCCGACGGCGAGGTGGAAGCCTGCGCCATTCCGCTGCGCCACCGCTACAAGGGCAACTGGAAGCTCGGTTTCGAGAATTTGAACGACGCGCATCACGCGCGCGTCGCGCACGCGGCCACGGTCCGCGCCGCCACGCGCGTAACCTCGGAGCTCGCCGAGAAGGCCACGCATGCTTCGCTGGGCGTGATGAAGGCGAATGGCATGCCGATCCGCCAGTTCAGCCAGCTCGATCTCGTCACCGCGAAATACGGCCACAGCTATCTGTTCGGCTTCATCGACGGGCAGAAGAAGCAGCCCTTCCCGCAGGACTACGTCGACAAGCTCACGCGCGCGCGCGGCGCGGAAGAGGCGGCCCGCATTCTTTCGGTCAACCGGCACCTGACTCTGCTCTATCCCAGCGCCACCTTGCAGGGCCGCTTCCAGACGATGCGGCTGATCCATCCGCTCGGCCCCGACCTCACCGAGATCGTCGGCTATATCTTCCGGCTCAAGGGCGCGCCCGACCGGATGTACGAGGAGGCGCTGCACTATTTCCACGTCTCGATCTCGCCGTTCTCGCCGGTCGCGACCGACGATTTCGAGCTGTACGAAGGGGCACAGGAGCTGAACGCGTCGTCCGCCGCCGGGCCCATCGTCGTCTCGCGGCTGCACGAGCCGGGCAAGGCGGCGAATGCCGCGCGCGTCGTCCATCGCGGCACGAGCGAGGCCTTCATCCGCAACCAGTATGCGACGTGGCTGAACTACATGTGCGACGAGGCGCGGCAATGAAGCCGGCCGGCGACGACATCGCGAACTTTCTCGCCTGGGAGGCGATGCTGCTCGACGAGCGCCGCTTCGACGATTGGCTCGCGCTGCTGACCGAGGACGCGTGGTATTGGGTGCCGCTGCACCCCGACCAGCAGCACCCGCTCGACGGCCCCTCGCACGTCTACGACACGCGCGATGCACTGCTCGCGCGCGTTTACCGGCTCAAAGATCCCCAGAACCTGCCGCAGCAGCCGCCCTCGCGCTGCGCGCGCGTCGTCGGCCGGCCGTTCGTCGTGGCGGGCGACACATCGGGCGAATTGACGGTGCGCGCTCCGTTCCAGCTCGTCGAGGCGCTGCCGCATCACGATGCCGACGACAGCACCCGCGTCTTCGCCGGCACGATCACCTATGGCCTCCGCCGGCAGGGCGCCGATCTTCGCATCCGGTGGCGCCGCGTGGACCTAATCAACAGCCAGAAGGGCCTGCACGGCATTTCGATCCTCGTCTAGGCACGGCGGGCAGCGCCGGATCGAGTCCGCTGGTCCGCGGCCCGCCGTTTGCCCTATCCTGCGGCGTTCGGCTTGGCGCCGGGGGGCACGCATGGAGCTCAGGCAGCTTCGGTATTTCCGCGAAGTGGTTCGGCTCGGCAGTTTCCGCCGCGCCGCGGAGCGACTGCTGATCACGCAGCCGGCGCTGACGAAGAGCATCCGTGCGCTCGAGGATGAGCTCGGCGTGCAGCTTCTCGAACGGCGGGCGAACGGCGTAACCACCACGCAATTCGGCGATATCCTCGTCAACTGTGCCGACTCGGTCGCGGTCGACATCGTGCGCGCGACGGCCGAGATCGAATCGCTGAACGGCAAATCCGCCGGCGTGGTTCGCGTCGGCGGCATGACGACCGTGATGCAGTGGATCCTGCCCGGCGTGGTGAAAGACCTCGTCGCCGCCAACCCCGATCTCCGCATCGTCGCGACGATCTCGCTGTTGAGCGACGTCGTGAACGAGATCGCCGACGGCGAGATCGATGTCGGCCTGTGCACGCTGTATCCGTGGCACCAATCGGACGCGATCGCCGGCGAGCGATTGCTGCGTGACGAAATCTGCATCGTCGGCGATCAAAACCACCCGCTGCTTCGGAGAAGCGCGGTCGCGCTCGGCGATCTCGCGGATTTTCGCTGGGTGTTGCCGGGCGACGGAGATGGATGGCGGCGGCGGCTGTTCGAAATCCATCGTGAAGCGCATCTGCCCGATCCGCGCATTGCGGTCGAAACCGGCTCTGCCGCTTTGATGGCGCGCCTCGTCGAAGGCACGCAGATGCTGAGCTTCCTGCCGCGGCGGCTGATCGCCGCCGACGACCTGTTCCGGAACCTGCGCGTGATCGAGACTCGCTTCGCCTGGCCGGATTTCGAGGTTTTCCTCGCCTATCGGAAGGCCGG
>CAZUYG010000288.1:0-5257 GCA_964624265.1 uncultured Candidatus Odyssella sp. | reverse complement strand
GACGGGCACAGCGCCGAGATCGACGGACGCGTGAAGCGTCTTATCGAGCAGGGGCTCGCGGTCTATGGCGTCGACGCGCCGCTCCTGAAGAAGCTCGCGCCCGACGTGATCGTGACGCAGGACCAGTGCCAGGTCTGCGCCGCAAGCCTCGCCGACGTCGAAGCGGCGACGCGCGACTGGACCGACCGTCCCGTCGCCATCGTCTCGCTCAATCCGATGTCGCTCCACGACGTGTGGCGCGATATCGCCAGGGTGGCCGAGGCGCTCGGCGCGGCCGAACGCGGAACGGCCCTGATCCATTCGCTCACGCAACGCATGCGGATGACGAGCGAGCGCGCCGCCACCGTGAAGCAGCGTCCGCGCACGGCGCTGATCGAATGGATCGAGCCGCTCATGTCCGGCGGCAATTGGATGCCGACGCTGGTCGAGATGGCCGGCGGCACGAACCTGTTCGGCACGGCCGGCGAGCATTCGCCGTGGCTGGAGTGGGATGCGCTCAAGGCCGCCGATCCCGACGTGATCGTGGTGGCGCCCTGCGGCCTCGATCTCGCGCGCATCCGCGCCGATTTCCCGGCGCTCGCCAGGCGCACGGGCTGGGCCGACCTCCGCGCGGTCAAGGCCAAGCGCGTCTATTTCGCGGACGGCAACCAGTATTTCAATCGCCCGGGCCCGCGCCTCGTCGAGACGCTCGAAATTCTCGCCGAGATCCTGCACCCGGACCGCTTCAGCTTCGGCCAGAAGGGCCGCGCCTGGGAGCCGGCGCCATAGCGCGCCGCCGCCTTTGGCAGCACTGGCGCGGCCGGGCTGCTAATGGGCTGAAAACCATGCGATTTTCATTCACGGTTCAGCGTGGCTACGGCACACTTTCTGCATGCACGCGTAAAGACGTGCGTCAGCGGGAAGTTCGAAAGGAAACGTGCCGATGTCTCAACTGAAGCTGCAACTGCTCGGCCACCGGCTCACCACCGCCGAGATCATCTACCACATGCCAGACCATCCCCGTCTGCTGCAGACCTTCGTGTGGCAGTCCTACGATCTTGCGCCGCGCTATCCGGCGCTCACGAAGTTTCTGCGCTTCTGGGAGCACCACATCGAGGGCGCGCTGCACATCGTACGGGTCGCCAGCGCCGCGCTCGTGAAGCCGGCCGAGTTCCGCTACGTGAAAGGCGAGCTGCACTTGAATTGACCCGGCCGCCGCGCCCGGGTCTTGATGGGCCGGGCGCGCCTCGTCTAGGGTCGCGGCGCATTCCGTGAGCAGCGCGCCGCGCCATGAACGCCGTTTATCAGCTCGTCGATCTTCTTCTTTGGCTCGCTTGGCTCTTCCTCATTCTTTATGTGGTGTTGGGGCTGCTCATCAGCTTCGGCATCGTCAATCCGTATAACCGCGCCATCTCCGCCATTTACGAAGCCCTGACGCGCCTGATGGAGCCCGTCTTGCGGCCCATCCGGAGGGTGCTGCCGAATACCGCGCCGCTCGATCTGGCGCCGCTCGTCGTCTTCATCGTCATCTGGTTCTTGCAGATTCTCTGGCGCGACAACGGGCGCCAGCTTCTCGGCCTCGCGTGAGTGCGCAGCCGTTCGAGCCGGTGCGCGAGGGCCTGCGCGTCCACATCCGCCTTCAGCCGCGGGCGCGGCGCGAGCGCATCGAGGGCGTCGTCGCGGAGGCGGATGGGCGCGTGGCGCTCAAGGTGGCGGTGACGGCGCCGCCCGAAGACGGGAAGGCCAACGCGGCGCTGATCGCGCTGTTGGGCAAGAATTGGCGGCTGCCCAAAAGCGCGATGGAAATCGTGGGCGGCGCCACCGACCGCAGAAAGACCTTGCTTTTGCGCGGCGATCCCGCCTCTTTGCAGGCGACGCTCTCCTCGCATCTCGCATCGCTCGCGCAGCCCGGCTGATCCATGACCGACCCGAAGCTCATCGACGGCAAGGCCTTTGCCGAAAATCTCCGCGCGCGCCTCGCGCGCCAAACCGCGGCCCTCAAGGCAGAACATGGCCTGACACCCGGCCTGGCCGCGGTCCTCGTCGGCAGCGATCCGGCCAGCGAGGTTTACGTTCGCAGCAAGGGCAAGGCGACGCGCGAGGCCGGCATGGCTTCGTTCGAGCATCGCCTTCCGGCCACGACCGGCGAGGCCGAGCTGCTCGAACTGGTGCGCATGCTGAACGCCGACCCCGCCGTCCACGGCATCCTCGTGCAGCTTCCGCTGCCCAAGCAGATCCGCGAAGCTGCCGTCATCGACGCGATCGATCCGGCGAAAGACGTCGACGGCTTCCATGTCGTCAATGCGGGCAAGCTCGCCACCGGCGGCGACGGCATGGTGCCGTGCACGCCGCTCGGCTGCCTGATGCTGCTCAAGGATCGGCTCGGCGATCTTGCGGGCAAGCGCGCGATCGTGCTCGGCCGCTCCAACATCGTCGGCAAGCCGATGGCGCAGCTGCTGCTGCGCGAAAGCTGCACGGTCACGATCGCGCATTCGCGCACGCGCGATCTGCCCGCCGAATGCCGGCGTGCGGAGATCGTCGTCGCCGCCGTCGGCAAGGCCGAGATGGTGAAGGGCGACTGGATCGGCGAGGGCGCCACGGTCATCGACGTCGGCATCAACCGCATCCCGGCGCCGGCGCCCGACAATCCCGGCAAGACGCGCCTCGTCGGCGACGTCGCCTTCGCCGAGGCGAAGGTACGCGCGGCCGGCATCACGCCGGTCCCCGGCGGCATCGGCCCGATGACGATCGCGTGCCTGCTCGCCAACACGCTGACGGCCGCGTGCCGGCAGCGTGGCGTGCCGGTTCCCGCCTGACGCCTACTGCGCCGTCTCCGGCACTTCGAATTTCGGCCGGGCGTGCTGCGCCACGCAGCCGAGGTCGAGCGTCGCGGCGGGATCCTCGACGAACGCCGTCATCAGCGCGTTGCCGCAGGAATGGCGATACGAGACGTCGTGGCCCGCGTCGCCGAAGCGCGCGACGGTGCTGCCCGCGAAATTCTTGGCGATCTCGTCGGCCCAGCCGGTCAGCGTGCGGATGTCGTACGCGCCGGTGATCACGAGCACGCGCGGCGAAAGGCCCGGCGGCGTATCGGGCACCGGCGCCGGCGCGAACGCGGCACAGGCGTCGCGCGGGCTGCGGCGCTCGCCGGGCGCGGCGCTCGGCAGCACGTCTTCGGGGCAGCGCGTGGTCACGAAGATCAGCGTGGCGTCGATCGGCGGTATGGTGCTCGGCGAGGACAGGCCGTAGATCGCGTCGATGCGCGCGCGCGCGATCGGCTTGCCGGCGGCGAGGAAGCCGTGCAGGTCGTGGATCGCGCGCGGGATGTGCGGCAGCTCCGCGCCCGAATCGAGGCGGCGGATCAGCGCCGCCGCGATGCCGCCGGTGTGCCGCTCGACGGCGGCGAGGCGGTCGAGTTCATCCTTTGCATTCTGCGGCGCGCGGCGCGCGGCGCCCGGCTTCAGCAGCGCCTGGATCTCGGCGAACTTGGCGGCGAGATCGCCATAGGCGGCGGCGCATTGCGCTTCGGCCGCGCAATCCTGGAACAGGCGCGCCAGCAATGCGCGGCGCACAAGCGCGTTTTCCGGCCGGGCCAGGCTCGGCGCCAGCGGGAGCGCCGCCATCGCCACGGTCGCGCGCGATCCGGCGGGATCGATCTGCGCGAGGCGCAGCACAACGCGCGAGCCGTAGGACGCGCCCACCGGATTCCACGCCGAAAGCTTCAGAGCGCGGCGCAGGTCGAGCAGATCGCGCGCGGTCTCTTCCGTCGTGAACGCGGCGATGTCGATGCCGCGCGACTTCAGGCGGGCAAGGCACTCGGCCGAGCCCATGCGCCGCGGCGGCGCCGCGCCGTCGTCCGCGGGTTCCTGCGTGCAGACGAGGCGCGGCGTGGAACGGCCGACGCCGCGTTGATCGATGACGATCACGTCGCGCCGGCGCCTCAATGGCGCGAGCCCGTCCATAACGTAGGCGACCGGCGGGTTGAACAGAGCGCCCGGCCCGCCGGGGACGACGACGATGGGGTCCGGCAGCGGCGCCTCCGGTCCCGTGTGCCCGTAGATCGCGAAGAACACGCGCACGCGCGGGCCGTCGGGCTGCTTGCGCGATTGCGGAACGACGAGGTGGCCGCAGCGCGCCTCCATGCCGGCCGCGCGCGTCCAGGGGCATTCGCGCCATTCGATTGCCGGTGCCTCCGCGCGCGCAAGCAGCGGAGAGACGCCGGCCAGCAACGCGGCCAAGATCAGCGTTCGCATCAGGGGACCCGCACCGGGCATCGAAGCAGCCAATGAAGCACTTCAGTCTCCAAGCATGGCGGAATTCCGGCAAGGCCGTCGGCTTGCCACTCGACCCGAACCGCGCGGTTCCCTAAACAGGGGCGCATGATCGGCTCCAGCGACCACGTCCTTTATGCGGCCATCGTGTTCCTGGCCATCCACCTGCTGCCGGGAACGCCGCTGCGCGCCCGGGCCGTGCGCGCGCTCGGCGAAGGGCCGTATCGCGGTCTCTTCTCGCTGCTGTCCGCCGCGGTGCTGGTGTGGCTGGGGGCCGCTTATGCCGATGCGCCCTATGAAGAGATCTGGCCGCAGACCGCCTGGTCGCGCTGGGTGCCGCTGCTGGTTCTGCCGTTCGCGCTGATCCTGTTCGTTGCCGGCCTCACCAGCCGAAACCCGAGCATGGTGGGCATGGAGCGGGCGGTCGATCCGCAATTTGCCGTCGGCGGCATCCTCACGATCACGCGCCATCCGATGCTGTGGAGTTTCGCGCTCTGGGCGCTCTCGCATCTGCCGCCCAATGGCGATCGTGCGTCGTTGTGGATGTTCGGCAGCTTGGCGCTGCTCGCGCTCACGGGGATGGCGATTATCGACCGCCGCAAGGGCGAGGAGATCGGTGCGGCCTGGGGGCCTATTCTCATGCGCACCTCGGCCATTCCGTTCATGGCGTCGCTTCAGGGGCGCACGGCCGTCGATTGGCGCGGCATCGGCTTGTGGCGGCCGCTGGTCGGCCTCTTCCTGTATGCGCTCATCCTCGCCGGCCATACCCTGGTGTTCAAAGTCAGCCCGTGGCCGTGACGCCGCTACCGAAGCAGAGAAACCGATGACCAAGATGAAAGCCCAAGGGCCGCTGACCGGATTGAAGGTGGTCGAGTTCGCCGGCATCGGGCCGGCGCCGATGTGCGCGATGCTGCTGGCCGATCTCGGCGCCGACGTGCTGCGCATCGACCGCCTGCAGGATGCCGGCCTCGGCATCGACCGGCGCCCCGAATTCGATCTGCTGAATC
>CAZUYG010000287.1:0-5259 GCA_964624265.1 uncultured Candidatus Odyssella sp. | reverse complement strand
TATCGTCGATGTTAGTGACCATGCCATAGACCTTGGCGGTTTTCTCGGCATCGAGGCGCAGGTGATGAACGCGATCGCAGACTTCATCCTGCGGCCGGGCAATTGATTCGCGCGGAGGCCCGGAGAGCGCGGAGGGCGCGGGACTACTCCGCCCATTGACAGCGGGCCGCGGAGCCGTCATTCCTCCGCGCCATGTTTACGCCTGCCCTCAGCAGCCTGATCGCCCGCGCGCGACGCCGTTCGCCGGGGGCCAGGTGCGCGCGCGCGTAGACGACGCCGAATGATCGCATCCGCCAGCCCCCGCCGCTCCGCGCCGGGGGCTTTTTCGTGTCCGCGCGCGCCGGCATCGACCGAAGAAGGAAACCAGCGATGACCACGACCGATACTTCCGCGCTCATGGAGATCACCAGCCGGCCGCCGATCGTCTTCACCGAGGGGCAGGGCTCCTGGCTCACCGATAGCGCCGGCAACCGCTATCTCGATTTCATTCAAGGCTGGGCGGTGAATTGCCTCGGCCATTCGCCGAAGCCGATCGTCGATGCGCTCGCGAAGCAGGCCGCGCGCCTCATCAATTGCAGCCCGGCCTTTTTCAACGAGCCGATGGTGCGACTCGCGTCGATGATCGCCGCGGCGAGCGGCCTCGAGCAGGTGTTCTTCACCAACAGCGGCGCCGAAGCCAACGAAGGCGCCATCAAGCTCGCGCGCAAATGGGGCTCGATCCACCGGGGCGGGGCTTACGAGATCGTGACGATGGATCACGGCTTCCACGGCCGCACGCTCGCCACCATGTCGGCCTCGGGCAAGGCGGGCTGGGACAAGCTGTTCGAGCCGAAAGTGCCGGGTTTCCCGAAAGTGTCGCTCAACGACCTCGCCGCGGTCGAGCGCGCGATCGGGCCGAAGACGGTGGCGGTGATGCTCGAGCCGATCCAGGGCGAGGCCGGCGTTTACGAGGCGACCGACGCGTTTCTCCGCGACCTGCGCGCGCTCACGAAGCAGCGCGGCATCCTGCTGATCCTCGACGAGATCCAGACCGGCGTCGGCCGCACCGGGCGGATGTTCGGCTTCGAACATGCAGGCGTCACGCCCGACATCATGACGCTCGGCAAGGGCCTCGGCGGCGGCGTGCCGCTGGCGGCGCTGGTGGCGAAGCGCGAGGTGATGTGCTTCGCGCATGGCGACCAGGGCGGCACGTTCAACGGCAATCCGCTGATGACCGCGGCCGGCATCGCGGTGATGGAAGAGTTGAGCAAGCCCGGCTTCCTCGCCGAGGTCGCCGCGACGGGCGCCTACCTTGCCGAACGCCTCGCGACGCTCTCGCAAAAGCACGGCTGCGGTGGAATTCGCGGCCGCGGGCTGCTGCTGGCGCTCGACCTCAAGCGGCCCATCGGTGCGCAGCTCGTCGATCGCGCGCGCGACAGGGGACTGCTCATCAACGCGCCGCGCCCGGATTGCCTGCGCTTCATGCCGGCGCTCACCGTCAGCCGCACGGAAATCGACCGGATGCTCGCGCTGCTCGACGGCGTGATGGCCGAAGTCGCGGTGCCGGCGATGGCGAAATAATGAAGCCAGAGTAGCCGAGCGAAGCTGCGCGCCCGAAGGCGCTCAGCTGCCGCTCTGCTCGATGATAAGTGGGCCCGGCAGGCAGAGATGCGGGCCGCCTCCGCGCGCGGCGGCGTAACGGCCGCCGTCGCGGTGGATCGTCACCCGGCCCTCGCCGCGGCCGTCCTGGGCGAATTGAGTGCGTGTCACGACCAGAACATCGCCCTCCAATTTCCAGACGCCGATATCGCGCGCGGCCGGCGAGTCCGCGTTGAATCGGCCGCATGGGCGGCCGTTGGCGGTGGTGCACGAAAACGAAACCGAGCCGTCGGAGCGGAACGAAAAGCCGTAGCGGTTGACGCGTTGCGCTCCGCGACGCTCCACGTAAATCTTTTTTCCGGGCAGCCATTCACGCAGCTCTTTGCCGGGCACACGGTTGGCCGCTGTGGTTTGAAACGGCGGATCGGCGACCTGGCAGCGGCCCTGCTGCTGCGCCGCGGCCGGGGCGCCGCCAAGGAGGAATGCGGCCGCTGCAATCCATCGCCAGTGGGGCCGGGAAAAAAGCCCGCAGACGCCGTTCGCCGACCGGCGTCGCACGGCCGCCGGCGTTCGGCACGCGGGATGGCGGGCGGGTCTCATTCTGCCGGCGCCGGCGCCGGCACGGGCCGGGTCTGCGCTTCGCCGGGCAGAAAGGCGATGAACACGACGGTGCACGCCGCGATCACGGCCATCGCCAGGAGCAGCGTCGTGAAGCCGGAGACTTTCACGAGCGGTCCGAGCAGCCAGACCGCGAAAGAGCTCACGCCGAGTCCGATCGCGAGGCGCAGGCCGGTGACGCGGCTGCGCATCGCGTCGTCGACGTAGCGCACGATCATCGCGTCGATGAACGGAATCGCGCCGAACACGAACGCCATGAACCCGATCGCCAGCACCCATAGCGCCCAGCCGTCGCTGAACGCGGCGAGGGCGAACAGCGGCACCTGGACGCAAGCGATGCAAAAGTAGAGCCGCTTCAGCGGGTGCTTGTCGATGAGCCGGCCGACGATGAGCTGCGCGAATGAGCCGACCCCGTAGACGGACGCGAGCAGCAAGCCCAGCGTCGCCGGGTCCTCGACGATGCCGCGGAAGCGCTCGCGCAACAGTTCGCCGTTGCCGTTGGTGGTGAAGTTGAAGATCAGGTTGGCGGTCACGGCCGTCGCCGTCATCACGAACACGATGCGCAACATCACCGCGCGCGGCAGCGGCGCTTGCGTGCGCGGACGCTTGGCCGGGGCCATCAATTCCCTCGGCGTCAGCGCCACGAACAGCACGCCGCACAGCATCGAAATGACGCCGGGCACGACGAACGCCATGCGCCAGCCGAAGAACTTCACGAGCAGGCCGGTCAGCAGCGCGGCCGACGCGATCCCGAGATTGCCGGCAAGCCCGTTGATGCCGATCGTGAGGCCGGGGCGCAGCGCGTTCTGCACCAGCATCGGGATGCCGACCGGGTGATAGATCGCGGCGAATGTGCCGAGAACGGTCAACGCCGCCGCCATCTGCCAGGCATTCTGCGTTGCCGCCACGAGGAACGACGAGGCGCCGATGCCGAAAAAGAAGATCACCATCATCGCGCGCCGGCCCCAGAGATCGCCGAGCCGCCCGGCCGGGATCGAGGCGAGGCCGAACAGAGCGAAGGCGCCCACCGTGTAGGGCATAAGGTCTTCCCAGCGCGCGAGGCCGAAATCGGCCGCGATGGCCGAAACGGCGGTGGCGAAGATCAGCAGGAAGAGGTGATCGAGCGCGTGGCCGATGTTGAGCAGCAGCGCCAGAGGGCTGGCATTGCTCATGTGGGTAGCGCGGTGTGCGTCGGCGGCCATGGGGGCGGACGGGTTTCGGGCGCGGATACTATCCAATCGGCCTATGGGGGACCCAGCGGTTTTTGCATATCGCGCCCTCTATCTTGCCGTCCCGGCGTTCGCGGGGACACGCGGTGCCAAGGTCAGACATAGACCTTCCAGAAGTAATAGGCCGTCAGTGCCACGGCGATCGCGAGGATCGACCAGCGCAGCTTGGCCGGATCGAGGCGCTGGGCGAGGCGGGCGCCCCAATAGCCGCCCGGCAAGGCGCCGGCCATCATCAGCAAGGTCTCGCGCCAGGCGACGGCGCCGGCAGCGACGAACACGATCACCGAAACCGTCGTCATCACGGTGACGGTGAGGTTCTTGAGCGCCACGTTGCGCCGCACGTCGGCGATGCCCGTCATCGCGTGGCCGGCCATGATCATGAAGGCGGCGCCGGCGCCGAAATACCCGCCATAGATCGCGATGATCGTCTCCAGTCCGAGCGCGAGCGCGAAGCCCAGGCCGCGCGCGCCGCGCCGGGGCGCCATGCGCTGCGTTGCCGCCACGAGCCGGGCGCCGAATGCGAACAGCAATGTCGCGAACAGCATCAGCCAGGGGATCAGGCCGGTGAAGACGCGCTCCTTGGTGACGAGCAGCAGCCATGCGCCGGCCAGGCTGCCGAGCCCCGCTATGAGGCAGGCGCGCAGGAGCCGCGAGCGCATCTGCATCAGCTCGCGCCGCCCGGCCCAGACGCTCGGGAAGCGGCCGGGATAGAGCGCAACGGCGTTGGAGGCGTTGGCCGTCACCGGCGGCAGGCCAACCTCAAGCATCGCCGGGAAGGTGAAGAACGTGCCGCCGCCCGCGAGCGCGTTGCCGGCCCCGCCGAAGAGGCCGGCCGCGACGAGAAGGGCGATGTCGAAGACGCTCAAGGGCAAGGGTCCGCGAGGCTCGCCCCGTTCTAGGCCGCGGCCGAGAGCCGGGCCAGCGCCGCGCGCGCATGGGTGCGTCCGTGCGGGGCGATCGACCCGTGAGGCGCGATGCCGACTCGACAGGCACCCCCCGGCGTGCCATGTACCCGGCGTCATCGACCGGCCGCGCCGCCCGTTTGCGGGTCAGTTCCGCATCGCCGCCCGGCCCATCTCATCGCTCGAACGGGGCACCAGGAGGACTCGACCCATGCGCGTTTATTACGACCGCGACGCCGACGTGAATCTGATCAAGGGCAAGAAGATCGTCATCGTCGGCTATGGCAGCCAGGGCCATGCCCACGCGATGAATCTCCGCGATTCGGGCGTCAAGGACGTGCGCATCGCGCTGCGCCCCGGCTCGGCCACGGTCAAGAAGGCCGAGGGCGCCGGCTTCCAGGTGATGAGCCCGGCCGAGGCCGCCAAATGGGCCGACATCGTCATGGTGCTGACGCCCGACGAGCTCCAGGCCGATATCTACAACACCGACCTGAAGCCCAACATGAAGCAGGGCTCGGCGATCGCCTTCGCGCACGGCTTCAACATCCACTTCGGCCTGATCGAGCCGCGCAAGGACATGGACAGCTTCATGGTGGCGCCGAAGGGCCCGGGCCACACGGTGCGCTCCGAGTATCAGCGCGGCGGCGGCGTGCCCTGCCTGATCGCGGTGAGCCAGAACGCGTCGGGCAACGCGATGGAGATCGGCCTTTCTTACGCCGCGGCGATCGGCGGCGGCCGTGCCGGCGTGATCGAGACGAACTTCCGCGAGGAGACCGAGACCGATCTGTTCGGCGAGCAGGCGGTCTTGTGTGGCGGCACTGTGGAACTCATCAAGGCCGGCTACGAGACCCTGGTCGAGGCCGGGTATGCCCCGGAGATGGCCTATTTCGAGTGCCTGCACGAGGTGAAGCTGATCGTCGACCTCATCTACG
>CAZUYG010000286.1:0-5265 GCA_964624265.1 uncultured Candidatus Odyssella sp. | reverse complement strand
GGAGCATTCGATGTGCCAGCCCGGCCGGCCGCGGCCCCAGGGCGAGTCCCAGCCGGGCAGATCGGGCGAGGAGGGCTTCCACAGCACGAAATCCGCGGGATCTTTCTTGTAGGGCGCCACGTCGATGCGCGCGCCGGCGATGAGGTCGTCGCGGTTCTTCTTCGAGAGCAGGCCATAGACGTGCTTCGGCAGCGGCGGGCGATCCATCATCGCCGGCACGTTGAACAGCACGTGGCCCTGCTCGAAATAGGCGTAGCCCTTCGCGATCAGCGCCGCGATCATCTCCTGCATCTCGGCAATCGTCGCGGTGGCACGCGGCTCGAAGGTGGGCGGCAAGCAGCCGATCGCCGCCACGTCTTCGTGGAACGTGCGCGTCGTGTCGACGGTCAAGGCCGCGATGTCGATGCCGCGCTCCTTGGCGCGATTGTTGATCTTGTCGTCGATGTCGGTGATGTTGCGCGCGTATTTCACGTGCTCCGCGCCGTATTGCCGGCGCAGCAGGCGGAACAGCACGTCGAAGATCACGAACGGCCTTGCGTTGCCGATGTGGATGCGGTCGTAAACCGTGGGTCCGCACACATACATGCGCACGTTCGCGGGATCGAGCGGAACGAACTCTTCCTTCCGGCGCGTGAGCGTGTTGTGGATGCGGAGGGTCAAGGGATTTCGGGCCCGAAACGGGGGGTTGCGCAATCGCGGCCTTGGTTAGCAGAGGGGCGCCGGGGGGTAAAGCAGCGGGCGCCCGTCAGCGCCGGACCG
Source organism: uncultured Candidatus Odyssella sp. (assembly GCA_964624265.1). Lineage (GTDB taxonomy): Bacteria > Pseudomonadota > Alphaproteobacteria > Bin65 > Bin65 > SBBV01. The sequence goes on along the minus strand of CAZUYG010000286.1, from coordinate 4,506 downwards.
CGTGGCCGCGGGCGGTCTTCATCAGCAGCAGGAAGGCCAGCAGGCCGCTCGCGAGCTGCACGGCGGCCAGGATGTAGTTCCAGGTGCCGCCGGCGATGATGAGCCAGGCGATCGAAACGATTCCGAACGCCAGAATCAGCCCCAGGTTGGGCCAGAACGCCGCCCGCCGGCCGCGTTCGCCAAAGAACAGGGCGTTGAACAGCGCCCCGGCGGCCGGCGCCACGATCGCCGGCAGCAGGTAGATAGCCCACAGAAGCGCGGCGCCGCCGAACGTGCTGCTCGAGAGCCCGCCCAACGCGCGGCTGAACGCGATCAGCAGCAGGGTCACGCAAATCGCGTAGAGCGCCACGGCGAAGATCGGTGCCGCGACGACGGGCGTGCGGCTCGGGGGCTTGCCCTCGTTCACGGGGCGCCGGGGGCGGACATGCGGAGATTGGGCATTGACCCGGTCATGCGTTGCGGCATTTCTGTAGTCTCACCGGCGACGAACCGAATCAAGGGGAGGATGGACGATGCAGGGCAAGATCGCGCTCGAGGAGCATTTCGCGATCGAGGACACGCTGATGGATTCGGCGGGCTTCCTCGGCGAGCACGTGTGGGACGAGCTGAAAAGCCGCCTGCTCGACATCCACGTGAAGCGCCTCGGCGAGATGGACAAGCACGGCGTCGAGATCATGATCCTCTCGCTCAACGCGCCGGCCGTGCAGGCGATTCCGGACCGGAAGCGCGCCATCGAGGTGGCGAAGAAAGCCAACGACTATCTCGCCGAGCAGGTGGCGAAGAACCCGAAGCGCTTCCAGGCCTTCGCCGCGCTGCCGATGCAGGACCCCGACGCCGCGACGCGCGAATACGAGCGCTGCATCAAGCAGCTCGGCTTCGTCGGCGCGCTGGTGAACGGCTTCTCGCAGGTCGACGATCCCAACTCCGCCGTCTATCTCGATCAGGCGCAATATTGGGATTTCTGGAGCGTCGTCGAGAAGCTCGACTATCCGTTCTATCTCCACCCGCGCAATCCGATCCCGAGCATGGCGCAGATCTACGAGGGCCATAAATGGCTGCTCGGCCCCACCTGGGCGTTCGGCCAGGAAACGGCCGTGCACGCGCTGCGCCTCATGGGCTCGGGCCTGTTCGACAAATATCCGGGCATCAAGATCGTGCTCGGCCATCTCGGCGAAGGGCTGCCCTACAGCATCTGGCGCGTCGACAACCGCAACGGCTGGACGAAGATGAAGGGCAACTACCCGGCCAAGAAGAAGATCGGCGAGTATTTCCAGAAGCACTTCTGGCTGACGACCTCGGGCAATTTCCGCACGCAGACCCTGATCGACGCGATGCTCGAGATCGGCTCGGACCGCATCCTGTTCTCGGCCGACTGGCCGTTCGAGAACGTCGATCACGCCGCGATCTGGTTCGACAACGCCACGATCAGCGAGCTCGATCGCCAGAAGATCGGGCGCCTGAATTCCGCGGAGCTGTTCAAGCTGCGCCTGAACGCGTGAGGCGCGGCGGGCGGGTCGGGGACCCGCCCCTACGCCGCGATGCGATCCAGATGCCGCCTCACGGCATCAGGAACAGCGTTGGCACCGGCGCGCCCGCGCTCAGGAGATCGACGCGCTTTTCGACGATGCGCAGCGCGCCGCCTTCAAAGCGCAGCGTGTGCCGTGCCGTGCCGGCGAGGACGATCTGCTCGCCCTGGCGGAATTCCGCGTAGAAGAACGCCGTGCGCGTGCAGTAGCGGTTGGCGCCGTGGTCGATCTCTTCGCACGCCGGTGCTTGCAAGACGTGCTGGCAGAGCACCGGCGGCGTGTCCGAATAGGCCTTGCCCGAGGCGAGGCGCAGCACGCGCGCCTTCAGCAGCAGCGGCTTGTCCTCCCAGGTGATCGATTGCTCGGCGAGCGGATCGGTCTGCTCGCGCCGCATCGGCAGCCAGTAATGGCCGTCTTCGGCGAAGAGATCGAACCATTCGTGGAACCGGCGCTCGTCGATGAGCCGCGCCTCGCGATAGACGAAATCGGCGAGGTCGGTTTCCGTCGGCAGGTTGCGCGCGCTCATGCCGGGCCTCCCGCGGCGCCGCCCGCGCTCGCCAAGGTGGGGGCCATGTATTTCCCCCAGGCGCGATGCTGGTTGCGCATCAGGATTTCGTCGATGCCGCTGCGGTCTTTTCCCTGTTCCGTCTCTTCGCCGGCGCGGTAGCCGCGATGGAGGCTGACCCAGGGATTGCCGCTCGAGGCGAGGCTCTTCTGCGCCGTCTCGAACAGGTGCACGTCGTCCTGCGCGACCAGCGACATCGGCGAGAACACGAGCCGGTTATAGAGCATCGATCGCTCGGCCATCATCGGCGGCGCGCCCTTGGCGCGGAAGCACCAGGCCTCGAGCACCGTGCGGTCGGCGGCGAGCGGGCGAAGAACGCGCATCACCTGCGGCGAACCCTTGAGCGCGAGGCTCGGATAGAGCACGCCGTTTTGCGGCATGTAGGAGAGGATCGCCTTCGCGCGCTCCGCGCCGTAGGTCTTGGTCATCGCCGCGAGATAGGCGGGGTCCTCGCCGTAATGCGAATGGACACTGGCCGAAAGGCCGAGCAGGCTGTGCCCCTCGGGCAGCACGCGCGCGCCCATCTTCTCGACGAATTCGAAGCCGGTGCTCGACTGGAAGCCGGCGATCTGCTCGACCGCCATCGGCCGGGGCTCGTCGGGCGTCTTGGGCGACCAGATCTGGCGGCCGGCGATCATCGTCGGCTCGTGCGCGGCGAACACGTGCAGCGAGTCGTTGATGTTCTCGAGATAGATCTTCCAGTTGCATGTGATGGACACGCGCAGCGGCGGCGTGATCGCCTCCAGCTCGCCCTCGGGCGAGCGGTCGGCCATCATGTCGAGGAACGTGAGCGCCTTCCCGAAATATTCCTGGAACGACGGGCCCTCGCTGCCGAGGCGCACGAACACGAAGCCGCGATGCTCGGCGCTGGCGATCTGATCGAGCCCCTTGCCGTTCTCGCATTCGCGCAGCCGCGTGCCCTCGTAATCCTTCTGGATCGGCAGGCCGAGCAGCGATCCGTCGAGGCGGTAGGACCAGCCGTGATAGGGGCAGCGCAGCGCGCGGCCGGTGTTCCCCGCGGGATCGGTCAGCACCTTGGCGCCCTTGTGGGCGCAGCGGTTCATGACGACGCGCAGGGACTTGTCGGCGGCGCGCAGCAGGATCAGCGGGCGGCCCACCAGCTCCGTCGTGATGAAGTCGCCGGGCTTCGGCACCTGCGAGGCGTGCCCGAGAAACAGCCACGTCCGCGCGAACAGCCGCTCCTGCTCGAGCGCGAAAATCTCCGGGCTGGTGTAGACGTCGCGGTGGACGCGGTCCCCCTGGAACAGGTGCCCGAGATCGCCGCGCTGCCCGCGCAAAGCCTCGATCGTATCCAATTCCGCCAGCCTCCCTGCCGAATGGTCGCGCGACCCGCGCCGCCGCCGTCGCCGGCCCCCCGGCGGCTGCCGTGTCGTGCCGGGCGAAACACTGGCACGCGCGGCCGCGCGGCGGAAGCGAGCAACTCGTCGCGCGGGCCATGCGATTTCGCGGAGCCGCGCCGTCAGGCCGGCGGCTTGAACCCGTTCGTGATCGGATAGCGGCGGTCGCGGCCGAACGAGCGGCGGGTGATCTTCACGCCCGGCGGCGCCTGGCGGCGCTTGTATTCGGCGCGGTCGAGCATCTGCCACACACGCAGCACCGTCGCGCGGTCGAAGCCCTTGGCCACGATGTCGTCGAGCCGCATCTCGCGCTCGATGAGGCATTCCAGGATGCCGTCGAGCGTCGCGTAGGGCGGCAGCGAATCCTCGTCCTTCTGGTTCGGCTTCAGCTCGGCGGTCGGCGGCTTGGTGATGACGCGCTCGGGCATGACGACGCCAGACGGCCCAAGTGCGCCGTCTGGCTTATGCGCGTTGCGCCAGCGCGAGAGCGCGAACACGTCGGTCTTGTAGACGTCTTTCAGCACCGAATAGCCGCCGCACATGTCGCCGTAGAGCGTCGCGTAGCCGACCGACATCTCCGACTTGTTGCCTGTCGACACGACCATGTGGCCGAACTTGTTCGACATCGCCATCAGCGTCAGGCCGCGCGCGCGGGACTGGATGTTCTCCTCGGTGATGTCCGGCTTCGTGCCCTTGAACGCGCCCGCGAGCATGGCGGCGAAGGCCGACATCGCCGGCTCGATCGACACGCTCTCGTATGCGATGCCGAGCAGAGTCGCGACCGCGGCCGCGTCCTCGAGGCTCTCGCGGCTCGTGTAGGGAGACGGCATCATTACCGCGCGCACGCGCCCTGCCCCGAGCGCGTCGACGGCGATCGCCGCGGTCAGCGCGGAATCGATGCCGCCCGACAGGCCGAGGATCACGCCGGGAAAGCGGTTCTTCGTCACGTAGTCGCCGAGCCCGACGACAAGCGCCGAATAGATCGCCTCGAGGCCCGAGGGCGGCGGCGCGACATCGGGCGCCCCGTCGCGCCGCCAGCCCGCGCCGCCGCGCGTCC
>CAZUYG010000285.1:0-5268 GCA_964624265.1 uncultured Candidatus Odyssella sp. | reverse complement strand
CATCGTGGCTGCCGGTGCGGCTTATTTGATGCGCTGAGGTTTGGCGTTCAGTTCCGCGCCGTGAAAAGGTAGACGAGCCCGAAAACCGCGCCGGAAAGCGCAGCCAGAAAGAGCAAGACCGCCACCGGGCGGAATGTCGCCCGCTCGACGACGCGGAATTCCGCGGCGGGAGCGGGCGGCCGTGCGGCGGCCTTTGGCGGCTCGACGGGCTTGGGCGGGCCGCCGGATTGAATCCGCTCGACGGCTTCGGCCGCCGCCGCCCAACCGATGCCGGTCTCCCCCCGATACATCATGATGGCGCGCATTTTCGTCAGGCCGACGAGGCCTCGCCGGACTTGCTCGAGCGGACGGGTCGGGGGCGGCTGCGTCATTCCGATTGGCTGAAAACGCAAGCGGCGGCGGGCGTCGCCGCCCGCCGCCACCGCGCCTAGCGCTACGGCTCGAACCTACCGGGTCGTGCAGCCCCAGACGCGAACCCGGCAATAGGGCCCGCGCGAATTGCACTCGTACATTGCGCGCGACTCGGCGCCTTCGCGCGTCATCGCATTGCCCCAGCCGTAGTGGCTGTAGGCGCCGGGGCCGCTGGCATACGCGCCGCAGCTGTTGTGGAAGGTGAGCACGTGGTTGCAGCGGCCGCCGCAGCGGCCCTGCGCGGCGTTCGCCGCGAACTGACGACTCGGATAGTTCACGGCATAAGCCCATGCGCCGCGGGGCCCATAGGCGACGGCACCCCAACAGTTGCCGACCTGACAGTTGGCGAAGGCGGCGGAGGGCGCGGCGGCAACGGCCAGAAGGGCGGACATGCCGAGCAGCGCAAGCGACAGTTTCTTCATGTATGAGGCCTCAGGTGGTTTGCGTTTCCAGTTTGCGAGCGCGCCCCACGCACGCCCGGGGCGGCATTATACACGCAAATTCGATTTTGCTGTGATTTCGTTCACACCAGGCACGCGTACGGCCGGTTCCATGGCGCAACCACCCGAATTTCTTCAGGCCGGGCAAGCACATTCGGCCATTTCATACGTTTTTTTCCCGATGGGGCCCGGTCGTGTGCCCCGCAGGAGGCTGTCATGAGCGAACACAACAAAACTGGCCGAGCGAAGGACCCGGTGGACGAGGCCGGTGGCGGATCGTTCCCGGCCAGCGACCCGCCGGCGTGGACCGCCACCCGGTCGGGCAAGCCCGAGGATCAGGCAAGCAAGGAGGCGCGCCGGAACGAGGATACCGCGCCGCCGAACCACTGCGAGGTCATCGGCCTGTTCCGTTCGCCGGCCGCAGCGCAGCCCGCGGCAGCCGCATTGCTGAGTGCGGGCTTCAATCGGGTCGATATCGGGCCGCCGTTGCGCGCGGGCGACCTTGCCGCCGGGCTCGGCGCACGAACCGGGCAGCTGAAGTCGATTGGCATGTTCGCGGCGTTCGGCGCTGCCGTTGCAGCGTCGGTGGCGGCCCTGGTGCTGCCCAGAAACGCGCGGAACGTGATCATGGCGGCAGCAGGCGGCGCGGTCGGGGCCGCATCGACCCACGCGGCGCGCCTGGCTCGCCCGCGGGTCCAGGATCCGGCTTGGCCGCGCAACGCCGTACTTCTCTGCGTCAAACTCAAATCGCCGGCCGACCGCCAGCGTGCCTTCGAAATTCTGGAGTCGCAGGGCGCGTGCAAGCTCCACGTCAATTTGGCGCAACGGTTTTGATCGCCGAAACGAAACGCCCCGCCGCATGTCTGCGGCGGGGCGGGCCTCCTCCCTCGTGTCTCGACGCGGAGGCCGGCAACTCCGGGCAACGCCCGGAGCGCCTTAGAGCCAGGTCAGCAACACGTATTCGTACGGTCCTTCGGCGTTCACGAGATCGACGCGCTGCATCTTGATGCGGTAGCCCGCCGGCGTCTTCTTGAGCTCGTGGCGATATTTGCCGACGAAGTGCCGGACATTGTCGCGCCGGTACTCGGCCATGTGGAAGCGCGACCGCACCACGACGTCGCCCGACGCCGCATCGTGTTTCTCGATCACGACGTTCGAGACGACGTGGCAGGTCTTGTGCGCCGGCTTTTGCGACCAGGCGCGCGGGTGATTGATTCGCTTGATGCGCACGCGCATCAGGTCGAGATCGTCCCAGAAGATGTTGGGCATCCCGTCGGCCTTGGTCTGCTCTTCCGTGGGCGGCATCCAGTAGTGGCCGTCCTCCGTGAACAGTCCGAGCCACTCGTCCCAGTGCTTGTCGTCGAGGACTTCGGCCTGGCGGTAGAGAAACTGCTCCACCGCGGTCTGCACGTCCTGCGCCACCTTCGCGACGGGCAGGGGCGGAAGCTTCGGCGCGGGCGGCGGCGCGCCGTCGATCTGCTCCGCCCACTCCGTTGCGCTGCCCTGGATCTTGTTCGGCTTGGCGGCCGCGAATTTGATCTCGCTCATCGCCGGGCTCCCTGGGTCATGTACTCGGTCCACGCTTTCATCATGTGCCGCATCGGCAGCTCGCTCATGCCGGTGACGGAGGTGTAGACGCCGTCCTTCACCGGGTCCTGGCCGGCGTTGCGGTGGAAGCTCACCCAATCGCCGCCCTCGGAGGCGAGGCCCTGATGGCAGCGCCAGAAATTCTCGAGGTCGTCGGCGTTGATCATCGTCGCCGGCGAATTGACGAGATAGTAGTAGTCGAGCGAGCGGCGGTAGATCGGCTCCGGTGCGCCCTTCAGGCGGAAGTGCCAGATTTCGGTCAACGTGCGGTCGGGCCCGAGCGGGCGCACGGCGCGCAGCTGCTGCAGCGGCGACTGCACCGAGAGGCAGGGATAGACCAGCACGTGGTGCAGGTTCACGCCGAGGATCTCCTCGGTGCGCTCCTTGCCGTAGTGCTTGTGCATCACCGCTTCGTATTCGAGCGTGTCGGGATCCTTGGGCCGCAGGCCCATATAGCCCTCGAGCGTGCAGTGGCCGTTGGCGAAGCCCATCGTGTTGAGCGTGTCCCAGCGGAAGAACGGCTCGGTGAAGGCCGAGACGTAATGATACGACAGCGGCGCCTTCTTGCCGGTGCGCTTCTCGATGTCCTGCTCCACCTCGCGCGCGGCGCGTCCCGACGATTCGTGCGTGACCGACGGGTGCAGCGCGTCGAGCTGGTTCTCGAGGAAGATCTTCCAGTTCGACTTCTGGATCATGCGGAAGCAGTTCGGCACGACCTCGACCTCGCCTTCCGGCGCGCGGTCGCACATGTCGTCGAACGCGCGCAGCGCGCCCGAAAGATGCGTCTTCAGGTCGGGCCCGTCATGCGAGAGGCTGGCGAACACGAAGCCGCGGTAGTTCTCCACCCGCTCGGCCGGCTTCATCGCGAATTGCGGATCCTTGGGATCGAAGCGCGTGCCCTCGTACTGCTCGACCACCGGAATCTTCAGCAGCGAGCCGTCGAGGTTGAAGCGCCAGGCGTGATACGAGCACTTGAACGTCTGCCCGGTATTGCCGTGCCGGTCGCCGCAGAGCATGGCGCCGCGATGCGGGCAGCGGTTGTAGAGGACGTGCACCTTGCCGTCCTTCGCCCGCACCATGATCATCGGCTGGCGGCCGATCAGCGTGGTGTAGTAATCGCCGGGGTTCTTCACCTGCGATTCGTGGCCGACATAGATCCACGTCTTCTCGTGGATGCGCTCCATCTCGAGCGCGAAGATGTCGGGGTCGGTGTAGCATTTCCGGTGCACGCGGTCGGGTTCGACCAAGGCCCGGATGTCGCTGGTTATCGATCCATCCATCGTGTTCTCCCTCGGTTGGTTCGTTTCATTCGGCGTCGCCGCCCGCGAGATTGCGCGGCGGGCGGCGCTTTTAGATCAAGTCGTCGAGCGAAAGCCGCATCTGGCCGAGCAGCCAGCGCAGCCTCGCGGCGCCGCCCTCGGGCAGGCGCGCGCAGGCGGCCATGTTGAGCTCGTTCACGGCCGGCCACAGATCGTGGAACAGCGCTTCGCCCTTGGCGGTCAGCGCGAGGCGGGTGATGCGCATGTCGTCGACGTCGGAAAGGCGGGTGACGAGACCCATCTTCACCATGCGGTCGATCGTGCGCGACAGCGTCGTCTGGTCGAAGCTCGCGAGCTCGGCCAGTTCCTTGAACGAGGCCTTGTGGCGGCTCTTGAGGCTCATCAGCACGCGCCATTCCGGCACGCGCAGGCCGAATGGCTTGAGGGCGGGCGCCAGCAGGCGGTTGCGCCGGCCGATGATCTCGGTGAGCCAGTAGAAGATGTGATGTTCGAGCGAGACATCGTCTTGCGCGGCAGGCGCGGGAACCGGCGCCCGGCGCCCCGCGCCGGCCGACCTGGCATGCTCGCGCGCGCGCTGGGTCCGGCTCATGGGCCCAGACGTTACGCGCAATTATATGCAAACGCAATGACCAAACGGAGCGCGATCACTCAGCACTGCTTTACATCGGCTGAAATCAGCGCAATTGCTCCGAACATGCCGATATCGATAGATGATTGTGCATATTTAAGACCCGCGTCGCGGGCCGGATGCGCTCGCGACGCGGCGCATCGCCGCCCCGAAGGCGCGCCCGAAAGTGCCGGGACCCTACGCCGCCAGCAGCGTCTTCACCTTCGGCCAGGAATCGACGCCCTTGTTGCGCATGTCATCGTCGTAGTCGCCGTTGCCCAGCACCGGGAAGGCCGCGATCGCTTCGGTCCACGAGGGCCGCGCCTGAACGCGCGCATACCAGTCGGAGACGCGCGGGCGATGTTCCCACATGCGGGCAAGGCCGAGTTTCTCGAGGCGCAGGACATAGGGCACGATCGCGCATTCCGCGAGGCTGAACGTGTCGCCGGCAAGCCAGGGACCCGACGCCAGCGTCTTCTCCATGTCCCCGAGCACCTTGTCGTGCAGCTTCAGCGCGTCGGCGACAAAGGAGGCATCGAGGCCCTTGTCGAGCAGCTGCTCCTGGCGCCACGCGCGCGCACGATCGGGCAGCTTGGCAAGGCGCGCCTTGAGCGCCTCCACCGAATTCATCGCCTTCATCTGCGGGCCGAAGGCGATGGCGTAGCTCACGGTTCCGCACGCCGCGTGCAGAGACGCGTCGGGGACTTGCGCCCAGACGCGCATCCTCGCGCGCGCCAGCGGCGCCGCCGGCCGCAGCGGCCGCTCGGGAAACGCGTCGTCGAGGTATTCCATGATCACCGTCGATTCGATGACGGGATTGCCGTCGTGAACGATGGCCGGAACGACGCCCTTGGGATTGATCTTGAGGTATTCGGGCGTGATCTGCTCGGCCTTCATCCGGTTGACCGCGCGGCTCTCGGGATGCAGCGGCTTTTCGGCCAGG
>CAZUYG010000284.1:0-5276 GCA_964624265.1 uncultured Candidatus Odyssella sp. | reverse complement strand
TTCGGAATCTCGAACAGTTTCGCGTCGACCGGACCGATCTTGAGGTTCTTGAGCTCGGAAGCGACCTTCAGCTTCTTCCCCTCTTCTTCGGCGACGCCGTCCATCTTCACCTGGATGTTCTCTTTCGTCGTCCAGATGAAGCCTTTGAACGCGCGGCCGTCGGTGCCTTTGCCGTCCACGCTCCATTTCGTCGTGGCGACGCCGGCGACCGTCTCCTCGCCGGCCTTGGCCACTTCCCAGGTGCCGCTGGCGATCGGGTTGTTCGCCTCGCCCTCGGGCATGTCCTCGGTCTGATAGAGCTTCGATTTCGGGATCAGGACCGTCATCTTTTTCGCCGGACGGTCCATGATCACCGCCATGCTCTGGCCCTGGTGCGTCACATCCACGCGAATCTTGTCCGTCGTGTACCAGATCTTCGAGGTGGAATCCGGCTGCCCCTCGGTTTTCGACAACGCGTCGGCCATGTAGTCGGCGGTGGGGTTCTGCCTCGGATCGGCATGCGCCGGTGCGGCGAGCGCGAAGGCGGCCGCCGCGGCGAGCATCGGGAGCGACTTCATGAAGAGGCCTCTTGTGGCTGGGAAATAGGCGACGCCGGCGCGCGGCACCGCACGTAATTATACGCAGCCGAAGCTAGGAGGGTTCCGGCACCCGGGCAAGGCGGCCGGGCGGCCGGCGCCTTCACTTCCGCTTGTCTTCGAGCAGCCCGTAAGTCGCGGGAACGCGGAAGATGGCTTCGTCGAGGGGCCCGATCTTGATCTCGCTCGCCGTCATCGTGAGCCGCCGCTTGCGCCGCCCCTGCGTGACCTCGCCGTCGAGCTTGAGGAGAATGCGCTCGCCCGTGAGCCACGCGAATCCCTTGTACTCCTGCCCTTGCGCCGTTTTGGCCTCGACGCGGTATTTCACCGTCCGATGTCCGGCCACCTCGTCCTCGCCCACGCGCTCGCGTTTCGTATCCGCGCGGCCGATCCCCAGGTCGAATTCGGGCTGGACCAGCGCCGCCTTCCGGTACTGCTTCTGCTGCGGATAGAGCACGAACACGGCCGCGGCCTCGTGATCGACGATGACGATCTCCTCCCGCTCGCCGATCTTGTAGTCGAGCCGCTGACGTTTGGCCGCGTAGGCGATTCGGTGCGACAGCATCTCGCCGCGGCCGTCGGTGAACGACAGCACCGCGCTGTAGTCGGCGGTGGGCGGCCCCCAATCCTCGGCGGCGGCCGCCGCCGGAAAGAGGAACGCGGCAATGACGAGGACGATTCGCAGCATGGAACCCGGGCCGGTTTGCGTGCCCGCAAGATAGGTGCAAACCGGGCCGCAAGCCGCCCGCGATTTGCGGCCAAGCGCCGCATCGTCCGCGCCGCGCGCGCGTTGACCCTGCCTGGGCCGGTTCCTAAACTCCGCGCGCTTTCGCACCGCACCATCGGGGCTCCAGAATGAACGCCGCCGTTGCCCGGCCGGCTGCCAAGCCGGCCGTTCCTCATTTCTCTTCAGGGCCTTGCGCCAAGCGGCCGGGGTGGTCGCTCGACGCACTCAAGGGCGCGCTGGTCGGCCGCTCGCACCGCGCCAGCGAGGGCAAGGCGCGGATCGCCGAAGTGCTCGACCGCAGCCGCGCGATTCTCGGCATCCCCAAGGACTGGCGCATCGGCATCGTGCCCGCGTCGGACACCGGCGCGGTGGAGATGGCCCTCTGGTCGCTGCTCGGCGCGCGCGGCGTCGACATCCTCGCCTGGGAGAGCTTCGGCGCCGGCTGGGTCACCGACGTGACCAAGCAGCTGAAGCTCAAGGACGTGCGCCTCATGGAGGCGCCCTACGGCGAGCTGCCGGACCTTTCCAAGGTCGATTTCGACCGCGACGTGGTGTTCACCTGGAACGGCACCACCTCGGGCGTGCGCGTGCCCAACGGCGACTGGATCAAGGCCGACCGCAAGGGGCTGACGATCTGCGACGCGACCTCGGCCGTGTTCGCGATGGACCTGCCGTGGCAGAAGCTCGATGTCGTCACCTGGTCGTGGCAGAAGGTGCTCGGCGGCGAGGCCGCGCACGGCATGCTGGTGCTCTCGCCGCGCGCGATCGAGCGGCTCGAGAGCTACACGCCCGCATGGCCGATGCCGAAGATCTTCCGCATGACCAGCAAGGGCAAGTTCAACGAGGCGATCTTCAAGGGCGAGACGATCAACACGCCCTCGATGCTGTGCGTCGAGGACCAGATCGACGCGCTGAAATGGGCCGAGAGCGTCGGCGGCTTGAAGGGCCTCATCGCGCGCTCGGAAGCGAACCTCGCCGCGATCGGCGAATGGGTAAAGAGCGCCGGCTGGGCCGGTTTCCTCGCGCGCGATGCGGCCGTGCGCTCCTGCACATCGATCTGTCTCAAGTTCACCGATCCGGCGGTGGCGGCCGAGCCGGCCGCGGCGCAGGCGGAGCTGGCGAAGAAGATCACCGGCCTGCTCGCCAAGGAAAAGGTCGCCTACGACATCGGCTTCTATCGCGATGCGCCGCCGGGCCTGCGCATCTGGGGCGGCGCCACGATCGAAACGGCGGACATCAAGGCGCTGCTGCCCTGGCTGGACTGGGCTTTCGCCGAAGCGAAAGTCGCCGCCAAAGCGGCGGCGTGAGGAAAGAGGCGGAACGGCGGATGTCGGACATCGCGGCGAGGCCGGGAAGCGCCTACGAATGCGGGCGATGGCGAGGTAGTCGCGGCGCCTGAGCGCGCCCGTTCCCTTCCCCCGCATCCTCCGACAGTCCGAGACGAGCCATGCCCAAAGTCCTCATTTCCGATTCCATGAGCCCCCGCGCCGCCGAAATCTTCCGCGAGCGCGGCATCGACGTCGACGTCAAGACCGGCATGAAGCCGGACCAGCTCAAATCCGTCATCGGCGAATATGACGGCCTCGCGATCCGTTCCTCGACGAAGGTGACGGCCGACATTCTCGCCAGCGCGTCGAAGCTCAAGGTCGTCGGCCGCGCCGGCATCGGCGTCGACAACGTCGACGTGGAGGCGTCCACGGCGCGCGGCGTGCTGGTGATGAACACGCCGTTCGGCAATTCGGTCACGACCGCCGAGCACACGATCGCGATGATCTTCGCGCTCGCGCGCCAGATCCCCGAGGCCGACCGCTCGACACAGGCCGGCAAGTGGGAGAAGAACCGTTTCATGGGCGTCGAGATCACCGGCAAGACGCTCGGCATCATCGGCTGCGGCAACATCGGCACGATCGTCGCCGACCGCGCGAAGGGCCTGAAGATGCGCGTCGTCGCGTTCGATCCGTTCCTCTCGCCGTCGCGGGCACAGCAGCTCGAGATCGAGAAGGTGGAGCTCGACGAACTGTTCGCCCGGGCGGATTTCATCACGCTGCACACGCCGCTCACCGACGGCACGCGCGGCATCATCGGCAAGGACAATTTCGCGAAGATGAAGACCGGCGTGCGCATCGTGAACTGCGCGCGCGGCGGCCTCGTCGTCGAGGCCGATCTCAAGGCCGCGCTCGATTCGGGCAAGGTGGCCGGCGCCGCGCTCGACGTGTTCGAGGTCGAGCCCGCCAAGACCAACATCCTGTTCGGCTCCGACAAGGTCGTGTGCACGCCGCATCTCGGCGCGTCCACCGAGGAGGCGCAGGAGAACGTCGCGATCCAGGTGGCCGAGCAGATCGCCGACTACCTGCTCAACGGCACCGTCACGAACCCGATCAACATGGCCGCCGTCTCGGCCGAAGAAGCGCCGAAGCTGCGGCCGTATCTCAAGCTCGCCGAGCAGCTCGGCAGCTTCGCCGGCCAGATCGCCGAATCCGCGATCCACGGCGTCCACATCGAATACGAAGGCCAGGCGGCCGACCTCAACACCAAGCCGCTGACCGCCGCGATCCTGAACGGGCTGCTGAAGCCGCTCTACGAGGGCGTCAACCTCGTCAACGCCCCGTTCTTCGCGAAAGAGCGCGACATCGCCGTCACCGAGGAAAAGCGCCCGCAGGTGACCGACTATCAGGCGATGATCAAGATCACGGTGAAGAAGGAGAACCGCGACCGCACGGTCGCCGGCACGATCATCGGCGGCGACCGGCCGCGCCTCGTCGAGATCGAGGGCATCCGCGTCGAGGCCGAGCTGCGCGATCACATGCTACTGGTCCGCAACATCGACCGGCCCGGCATGGTCGGCAATCTCGGCAAGACGCTCGGCGACGCCAACATCAACATCGCGACGTTCTTCCTCGGCCGCCAAGCCGCCGGCGGCGAGGCGATCGCGCTGCTCGCGATCGACGCGCCGGCCAGCGATCTCCTCATCATGAACATCTGCGCGCTGCCAAACGTCACGCAGGTGAAGCCGCTGAAATTCTGAGCGGCGCGGCGGGCCGTCAGTACAGCGCCGGATCGGCCACCGGCCGGCCGCGCGGGGCGGCGGCGGCGGGCGGATCGCAGCGCAGATACTGGCCGCGGCCGGGCGCGCCGAGCGCCAGGCCGTCGCGCATCACGGCTTCGCCGCGCGAGAGCACGAGCTTCGGCCAGCCGCGCACGCGCGTGCCTTCGTAGGGCGTGTAATCGGCGGCGTGGTGCAGCATCGAATTGGCGATCGTCACCTCGCGCTCGGTGTCCCACAGCACGAGGTCGGCATCGGCGCCGATCGCGATCGTGCCCTTGCGCGGATAGAGGCCGTAGAGCCGCGCGGGATTGGTGGCGGTCAGCGCCACGAATTGCTGCAGCGTGATGCGGCCCTTGCCGACGCCCTCCGAAAACAGCAGCGGAAGCCGCGTCTCCACGCCGGGCACGCCGTTCGGGATTTTCGTGAAGGGCGGGTTCGGCCCGTGCAGGAACTTGCCCTTGGGCCCGGCATAGCTGAACGGCGAGTGGTCCGACGAGACGATCGTGAACGTTCCGTTGGCGAGCCCTTCCCAGATCGCGGCCTGGTCGGCCGGCGTGCGCGGCGGCGGCGAGCACACGCATTTCGCGCCCTCGCCGCCCGGCTTGTCGAGATCGGCCGCCGTCAGCAGCAGATATTGCGGGCAGGTCTCGGCGTAGATGCGGAGGCCGCGCGATTGCGCCCAGCGGATCTGTTCGGTCGCATCCCGGCTCGAAACGTGGACGACGAGGATCGGCACGTCGAGCAGCTCGGAGAACGTGATCGCGCGGTGCGTGGCCTCGCGCTCGACCGGCACGGGCCGCGACGCCGCGTGGTATTTCGGCGCCGTACGCCCCGCGAGCTCGAGCTTCTCGGTGAGCCAGGCGATCGCGTCGGTGTTCTCGGCGTGGATCATCGTCATCGCGCGCTCGCGCCGCGCCAGCGCGAGGAC
>CAZUYG010000283.1:0-5289 GCA_964624265.1 uncultured Candidatus Odyssella sp. | reverse complement strand
ATGCGATCATGTTCGGCGACGTCGTCGGCTTCAGCCAAGTGGCCGAGCGCCAGCTTCCGCTGTTCCAGAAGCACTTCATGGGCCGGATCTCGGAGACGCTCGATTCGTTCGGCAAGCAGGTGCTCTATCGCAACTCCTGGGGCGACGCGATCTACGCGATCCTGGAGACGGCCGAGGCCGGCGCCCGCTGCGCGATCGACATCCAGACCGCGCTGAAGCAGCTCAACCTCAAACAGCTCGGCTTCCCGCATCCGCTCGAATTGCGGCTGGCCGTGCATTACGGCCCGATCTTCCGCGGCCGCGACTTCCTCACCAAGACCGAGACGTTCTTCGGGTCGCACGTCACCCGCGCGGCGCGCATCGAGCCGGTGACGCCGCCCGGCGAAGTGTTCGTGACCGAGGCGATGGCCGCGGCGCTGGCGCTCTCCGGCGCCGCGTCGGTGCGTCCCGAATATGTCGGCAACACGCAGCTCGCGAAGAATTACGGCTCGCTGCGGATGTACGTGCTGCGGCCCGAGGCGGCGTAGCGCGGCGCGCCGAAGAACGGTACCGTGCGCCGATCATTGCAGCAGCAGCATCATGCCTCCGTCCCAGCCCGATCACCTGCTCTCCCGTTTCCTCGGCATCCTTCCGAGCACGCCCGAGGAAAAGATCCTGCGCATGCTGATCGAGCTCGGCTGCGAGGTCGTGGGCGGGCAGGAGGGCTCGCTGCTCGTGTACGACCGCGACGCGGACGTACTGCGCTTCGCGATGACGGTGGGCGATCCCGAATCGGAGAAGAAGCTGCGCGGACAGGCGGTGCCGCTCGGCGCCGGCCTCACCGGCCTCGCCGCGGCCACGCTCGAAGTGCAGACCGGCGCGCCGACGTTCAAGGACATCGAGCAGAAGCAGCGCACCGGCGACGCATCGACGCCCGACGCGGTGATCGCCGCGCCGATGGTCTCGGCCGACGAGCTGGTGGGCGTCATCACGGCGGTGAGCTTCGAGAACGGCAAGCGCTTCTCGAGCAAGGATGCGCGGCTCTACGCGGGCTTCGCCGCGATCGCCGCGATTGTCGTCGATCTACGCCGCCGCCTCTCGGCCTACGAGACCGGCGAGGCCGCGGCGCCGCAGGAGGAGAACGAGCGCGCCCGTCTCGAGCGGCGCGTGCTCGCGTCGATGCAGCGGCTCGTGGCAGGCGATTCGGCCCGGCTCGGCGCCGTCGCGGAATTGCTGGCGGCGATCGAGACCGTGGCGCTGTCCCGGCCGGCCCGATGAGCGCCGACGCCGTGCAGTCCGCGTTCCAGGAACAGTTGAGCCGTCTGGCCGAGAAGGCGCTCCAGCCGGTCGATGTCGCGATCCTCGACAGCGGCATCGACGCGACGCATCCGGACCTCGCCGGTCGCGTCGCCGACGCGTTCCACTTCCAGCCGGACGGCGACGGCGTCGCGCGCACCGAAGTGGCGGCGGGCGCCAACAACGACACCTACGGTCACGGCACCGCCGTCGCCAGCATCGTGGCACGCCTCGCCCCGAATGCGCGGCTCCACGATCTCCGCGTGCTCGAGCCGGGCAACAAGGGCGTCGCCGCCTGCGTGATCGCCGGACTGCGCTATGCGTTGGAGCGGCGCTGGCGCGTGATCAATCTCTCGCTCGCGGTCGCGGAGAAGTTCAGCCCGCAGCTGATCCCGCTCTGCGAGAAGGCGTATTTCCAGAATCAGATCCTCGTCGCTTCCAAGCGCAATTTCCCGTTCCCCGACGTCGGCTTTCCGGCGGCCTACGCCGCCACGATCGGCATCGAGATCGGCCGCTTCGATTCGCCGTTCAGGCTCGTCTTCAATCCCGAGGACACGATCGAGTTCACCGCGCTCGGCGAAGACATCACGGTGGCGAACGTGGGCGGCGGCTACACGACGAAGTCGGGCACGAGCTTCGCGACGCCCGTCGTGACATCGCTCTGCACGCTGCTGCTCGGCCTCTATCCCGATCTGCGTCCGTTCGAGATGAAGACGCTGCTGAAGCACAACGCCGCCGCGCCGGGGGCGGCGGCCTGAGACGAGCGGCGCGGCTGTTGACAGACGCCGTCGCCGCGCTCTAAGAATGCGAATGCTTCTCAATAGCGTCGAACGACGGGGATCGTCGGCGGAAGCGAGAAGCCCGGCCGCTTCCTCGGCCGGGACAGGCAACCGGTAGCAAGCCACCGCGCGAGCAGCGCACGGCAGCCAGCCACCACCGATCCGCCCGAAACAGAGGCGGTTCAGCGGGGGATGACATGCTGCGAAAGATTCTGCTCGGTTCGGCCAGCGTGGTGGCGCTGGCGCTTCCGGCCCATGCGCAAGACGCCGATCCGGGCGTCACCCAGCTCGACACGGTGACGACGGTCGGCACGCGCACGCCGAAATCGATTTTCGAAACGCTGGGCTCGGTCTCGCGCGTCGGCCCCGAGGAGATCGAACGGAAGATCCCTTCGACCTTCGGCGACATCGTCAAGGAGCTGCCCAACGTCAATATCGGCGGCGGCCCCCGGCCGATGGCGCAGAGCTTCAACATCCGCGGCTTCGGCGAGGATCGCACGGTGCTGCGCTTCGACGGCGCGCGCTCGAATTTCAACGCGGGCCACCGCGGCCGGCTGTTCGCCGATCCCGATCTCATCCGCAGCGTCGAAGTGCTGCGCGGACCGGGCACGACCTACGGCAGCGGGGCGATCGGCGGCGCGGTCGCGGCCGAATTCAAGAACGCCGAAGATTTCCTCGATCCCGGCCGCACCTTCGGCTTCCGCACCAAGGTCGCCCTGGCCAGCGCCAACGACGAGGCGCTGCAAAGCTACACGGCGTTCGGTCGCTATCAGGGGCTGCAGGGCCTCGTGTCGTTCACGCAGCGCATCTCGAGCAACGTGGAGGCGGGGCCGGCCAAACTGACCGGCAGCGACGTGAACGAGGCGATCTCCGAGGTCCCGTATTCCAAGGAGAAGTCGCGTTCGGGACTGGTCAAGGTGAGCTACGATCTCGCGCCCGGCAGCCGCATTTTCTTCACCTACACGACGTTCAACGACCGGGTCTTCATTCCGACCAACACCGAAGCGAATTTCAGCAACACCGACAACCCGCTCGTGCGCCGCGTCACGAACGAATACCTCTACATCTGGGGCTGGAACCACAAATCGCGCGAGAGCGACTGGGTCGATCTCAACGCGCGCGCCTACTACAACCTGATCCGCATCGACGAGCGCGTGGTGCAGGGTTCGGCGAGCCAGCGCAACCGGCTCGACGAAACCGATCTCACGACCTGGGGCCTCGACGTCAACAACACCTCGCGCTTCTCGGCGTTCGAGGGGCGGCTGAAATCGGCCACGACCTACGGCATCGAATGGTCCTACGACGATTTCGACGGCCGGCGGAACGGCGGTCCGCGCAGCGGCTATCCGAATGCCAACGCCTATTCGACCGGCCTCTATGTGCAGGAAGAGCTGACGCTCTGGAATCAGCTCATCCTGCTCGGCGCGCTGCGCTGGGACCGTTTCGACTATTCGGCGGTCGGCCAGCCCGGCTACGAAAAGTCGAAGCTCTCGAAAACGCTCGGGATCGGCTGGCGGCCATTCGAATCGCTGCTGATCTACGGCAAATACGCCGAAGGCTTCCGCGCGCCGAACCTCGCGACCGAGCTCTATCTCGCCGGCCCGCATTTTCCCGGCAACGTGTTCGTGCCGAACCCCAATCTGCGGCCGGAAACCTCCAAGACCCTCGAGGCCGGGCTCGCGCTGCAATTCCGCAACGTGCTCTCGTCGGGCGACCGCATCTGGTTCAAGGGCGCCGTCTTCCGCTCGAACGTGAAGGACTACATCGACTTCAATCTGACGGCGACGACGTTCCAGGCGGTCAACGTGCCCGAGGCGCGCGTGTCCGGAGCCGAGGGCGAAGTCGGCTACACCTCGCGTTATGTCTTCGGCTCGGTCGCGGCGGGATATCTGATCGGCGAGAACGTCACCACCAGCGGCTCGCTGAGCTCGATTCCGGCCCAGAAACTGACCGCCACGATCGGCGGCCGCCTGCCGGAATGGGATCTCATGGCCGGCTTCCGCCTCAACGTCGCGAGCGATCAGAACCGCGTGCCGTCGCCGATCATGGGCACGATCTTCGGCACGCCCTTCATCTTCCAGTCGTTCCGCCGGACCTCGGGCTACACGACCGGCGACGTCTTCGTGTCCTGGGTGCCGTCCGGCAAATACATCTCGCCGCTGCTGCGCGGGCTCCGGCTCGACGCCGGTATCGATAATATCTGGGACAAGCGTTACCGCACCCACCTGTCGATCTATCCCGAAGCGGGCATCAACTACAAATTCGCGCTGTCCTACACGCTGCAGTTCGGCGGCACGAACTGACCGGGCTTGCAAATGATAACCACTCGCAATATAGAGGGGCCGGGGAACGGAGCGAACGTGACGGCGCGGCCCGAGGGCGGTGCATGAAACGTTATGTGACTCCGGCCGCCGGCGTGCGCGATGCCGTTCAACCGGACACCCGCGTACCCGTCAAGCCGCGGCGCGTTCGCATCGAAGACCTGCTCTGTGGCGGCCGCGAGCTGATCATCGAGCACCGGAACGAGGAATACCGCTTGAGGATGACCAGCAACTCGAAGCTGATCCTCACCAAGTAAGCCGACAACCAGCCAGCGAGCCGGCGAAGCCCGGCGAGCCAGCCAGTGGACGTGACCGGCGCATCGCGCCGACGGGACCATGGCTGAGCAGAGGCCCTTTCAGTTCGATTCGCGGCAGCGCAGCGTCGGCGCGGCGGCCGGCAAACGCCGAATCGCCTGGCCATGGATCGCGCTGTCGCTGGCCGTGCACGGCGCCATCATCCTGTTCGCGCTGATGGGCGCGGCGCGGGGCGGGCATACCGAGCTATTGGGCACGATCACGGTGACGGTCGTGGGCGCGCCGTCGGCCGGCGACCCCGACAGCCGCTCCGCGGACGGAGAACCGGAAAGCAAACCGGAGCCGGCGGCTATGCCGCGGCCCGCGGCGCCGCCCCAACCGCCGTCGGAGTCCGCGGCGATCCCGCAACCTGCGGCGGCGCCGGAGGCCGCGCCGCGCGCGCCAAGCACGGATGCGACGATGCCGCCCAAGCAGCCCGAACGCGCCGAGGCGCCCGACGCGCTGGCTTTGCCGCGCCCGGCGAGCCAGGCCGAGGCCGCGCCGCAGGAACCACGCCCCACGGACGACCTAACGCCGAAGCGGCCGGAAACAGCAGCCCCCGCGCCGCCATTGCCGCCGCGCCAGGCGGCGCCGGCGGAAAAAGCGCCGGCCGAGCCCCG